>JAGVYH010000027.1 GCA_018303325.1 Candidatus Woesearchaeota archaeon | reverse complement strand
ACCTTCCCTAAAACTTCTATTAGACGAACCCCAATCTAATTGTGATTCATTATCATAAGCCAAACAATTCCAAATATAATCACCATCAGGGATATCAACTAAATTGAACACACTAAAATTCGATGTTCCTGAAATTGTTCTTGTTTGATTTAGTTGCCATATTCCACTCATATTATGATAAAGAGAAATATTAACGAGGTTATAAGTATCTTCTACTGAACAATTAAAAGAGAAATTGCCTATTGAATCAGAAGTTTGTGTTAAAGGGTAATCTAAATAAGTATGAGGTAAAGCACCAATAGTAAATGTGAAATTAAAGTTACTAAAAATGCTTAATGATTCATTATCAATGGCTTGACAATTCCAAGAATAAGTGTTATTTAATATATTTGACACAGAAAAATAAGTGTAATTAGCAACACCAGATATATTTTGTGTTTGATTTAATTGCCAAACGCTACTAATATTATGATACAATGAGATATTAACTAATTTTTCGTCGTCAGTTGCATTACACTTAAAGGCAATATTGCCATCATTATCTCTCAAATTAGCTTCTGGATGTTCTAATGTTACAAAAGGAGGATTTGAAGCAATGACTAAAATAGGAATAAAGAACAGAAATATAATTAGAACTAAAAGTATCTTTTTTTTTCTCAATTTAACACCCCTTGTTTTTTATGAACAAATAACTTTAAATATTTTTTGTCAATTAATGTGTAAAAATGTATACTAATGGGGATATAACTATACTCAAACTTATAAAAATAGATATATTATAATCACTCAAACTCCTTCGATATCTTCTTATACGCTTCCCTGAACGGCACACCTTTTTTAACAAGTTCGTACGCTTTTTCTGTTGCAAAAAGCTCTTTTGTCATTGCTTTCTTGCAATTTTCAGAATTAATTTTGAGTTTGCCAATTACTAAATTCATCACGCTCAAACTTTCTTTTGTTATTTCAAAGCTTTTCATTACAGGCTCTTTTGTCAGCTGCATATCCCTATTGTATCCACTAATTAAATTGCTAGAAATGCTTTTTAGTTTAAATTCTTCCCCAACCACAATATGATATTTGCCTCTTACCAGTTCAAGCACATCAGGATTTTTCTTTTGAGGCATTATAGAGCTGCCTGTGCAGAATTCTGGAAGATGTTCAAAGTATCCAAACTCTGGCATGCTGAACAAAATTAAGTCAGATGACATTTTATTGAGGTCGAGCATTACTTGTGTTAATGCATGGACAATTGATGACTCAAATTTGCCTCGGCTTAACTGGGCATAAATTGGATTATTCTGTACTTTTTTAAAGCCTAGCTCATCAGCAGTCATGGTTCTGTCTATTTTTAATGGTACGCCATATCCTGCGCCTGTTCCTAATGGCGATTGGTCAACTAGCTCTAGCACAGACATCAGCAGTTTTTTGTTGTCTTCCATTGATTCGATAAATGCCTCTGCCCATAATCCGACAGATGAAGGCATTGCCTTTCTCATATGTGTATACCCTGGAATTTCAACATTGGAATTTTTTCCTTTGAAATCTTCAAGTGTTTTAACAAATGTTTCTATTTCTTTCAAGATTTCTTTAATCTCATCCTTGTAATAAAGCCTTAATGCAGTGAGAACTTGATCATTTCTTGATCTTGCAGTATGTATCTTTTTTCCAATATCTTCTAATTTCTTGACAAGATAATTTTCAATGGCAGTATGACAGTCTTCGTCTTCCTTATTAATCATAAATTTAGATTCTTTATCTAATTGAATTATTTCATTGAGGGCATTAACAAGTTTGTTGTATTCATCTTTTGTCAGAATTCCCATCTTACATAACATCTTTGCGTGTGCAATCGACGCAATACAATCATATTTCACTAGTTTTGTATCTAACAAAAAGTCATTGCCGACAGTAAATTCTTCAATTTTATCATTCAGTTTATACTTTTTTTGCCAAAGTTTCATTATAAGATCCTTTAATAGTTTAAGTTAATATATTTTTCTAATTAATCCTTTTTTCATCTTTGCTTAGCTGAAATTAACTAATTCCCTTTTCTTAATCTTTTTCTCGTTTCAAACACGTTTGTGGGCGCAGCCACACGTCTCATGAAAAATTTTAAGGTTTTTTGAAGTTGTCTTCTTAAAAAAATAAAATTAAATATCATCATGAACGTTTGGCTTCGCCAAGGAACGAAAAATCATTCATTCATCGCTTTATGATATTCATTGCAGCTCTTAACCTTTAAATCATTTTCATTATAATTGCATATTGCCTCAACAAACAGCTTTGCACACTGCATATTGGTTATAAGCGGTATTGAAAAGTCTGCAGCAGTTCTTCGTATAGTGTAATCGTTTGAAAGTTCAATCCTTTCGTTGCTCTTTGGGATATTAATTACTAAATCTATTTTTCTGTTTTTCATGTATTCCATTACATTTGGTTTTTTATTCTCCAAAGGCCAATGAAGCACTTCCATCTGGATTCCGTGCATATTATAAAAATCTGCAGTTCCTTTGGTGCCGTAAAGCATATAACCTTTTTCTGCAAGTTTTTTTACTGAATCAAGCAGTTTTGCTTTTTGTTTTACATCTCCTGTTGAAAGCAGTATTGTATTTTTTGGCAGTTTAAAGCCAGTTGACATTAATGCTTTGAGGAAAGCTTCTTCCATATCATCGCCAAGGCAGGCAACCTCGCCAGTTGAGCTCATTTCAACGCCTAACTGCGGATCTGCGCCCCTTAATCTTGTGAATGAAAACTGCGGAGCTTTGACGCCGACATAATTAAAGTCAAATGCTTTTGTATCTATTCTTTCGACTTCCTTTCCTAAAATTGCCTTTGTTGCAGCTTCAATCATGTTTATGTCATAAACCTTTGACACGAATGGAAAACTTCTTGAAGCTCTGAGATTGCATTCAATTATTTTGATATTGTTGTCCTTTGCCAAAAATTGGAAATTTACAGGTCCTGTTATCTTCAAATGCTTGATTATTTGTTTTATTATCTTTTTAATTCTATGGACTGTTTCAAGATATAATTTTTGCGGTGGCGTTACAAGTGTTGCATCTCCAGAATGCACGCCTGCATTTTCAACATGCTCTGAAATCATATATATTTTTATTTCTCCTTTTGAAGCAACTGCATCCACGTCAATCTCTTTTGCACCCGTAATAAATTTAGTCAGTACAATCGGATGCTCTTTTGAAAGTTGTGTAGCCTTATGCAGATATCTGTCAAGGTCACCTTCTTCATAGGCAACATTCATTGCAGCGCCGCTTAATACATACGACGGCCTTATAAGTATTGGATATCCGACTGTTGAACAAAATCTTTTTATCTCGCTCATATCTGTAAGCTCTTTCCATTCCGGCTGGTCAACACCAAGCTCGTCAAGTAGGTTTGAAAATTTGTGCCTGTCCTCAACCATGTCGATTATTTTTGCATCTGTTCCGAGTATCTTTACGCCGCATTTGGCCAGCTGCAGTGCAAGATTGTTTGGTATCTGGCCGCCGACTGAAACAATAATGCCTATAGGGTTTTCCTTTTCATAAATATCCAGTACAACCTCTAAACTGAGCTCATCAAAATAAAGCCTGTCGCATTCATCATAATCTGTGCTTACTGTTTCAGGATTGTAATTAATGACAATTGAGGGAAGGTTTTCTTTTCTTAATGTTTTCACACATTCAACACAGCACCAGTCAAATTCAACGCTTGATCCAATGCTGTAAGCTCCGCTGCCTAAAACAATCACACCATTCATACCTTCTTTTACGACGACATCATCTTTGGTTCCATTATATGTTAAATAAAGATAATTTGTTTTGCACGGATATTCAGCCCCAAGTGTATCAATCTGTTTAATTACAGGAATAATTTCTGCTTTTTTTCTTATATCTCTTATCAGCATCATTGTTTTGACGTCACTTTTTCCAGTAATACATTTTCCTATCTGCTTGTCAGAAAAGCCATGCTGTTTTGCTGTCTTTAAAAGCTCAGTTGGAAGAGTCGACAATATCTCTTGGCTGCAATTTTTTTGACTATGATTACTTTCTTTAATATAATCTTGTTGATTATTCTCTTTTTGATTATATTTTTTTAATTCATTGCTGATTTCTATTATATTCTTTAATTTATACAAAAACCATTTGTCTATTTTGGTTATATCAAATATTTTCTCGACGCTATAACCCTCTTCAAATGCTTTTGCAATTGCAAATACTCTTTTGTCAGTCGGATTTTTGAGTTCTTTATCTATGCTTTCCGTTACACATTTTTCATTTTCTTTCACACATTCTCCATTACCAAAACAGCTGCTCAAATCAAATCTCTCTGAAACTAATCCTATGTTGCCTGGGTGCGTCATTCTTATTGCTTTTTGGAGCGCTTCTTCAAATTTTCTGCCGATACCCATTACCTCTCCAACACTTTTCATTGAGCTGCCTATTACTCTGTCGACATTCTTGAATTTATCATGATCCCAGCGCGGCATTTTAACCACGACATAATCCATCGCAGGCTCGAAAAAAGTTTTGGTTGTTCCAGTTATTGGGTTTGGTATATCAATTAAACTATATCCCACTGCTAATTTTGCAGCTATGAACGCCAACGGATACCCTGTTGCCTTTGATGCCAGAGCTGAGCTTCTTGATAATCTTGCATTTACCTCGATAACTCTGTATTCTTCTGAGTAAGGATCAAGAGCAAACTGTATGTTGCATTCTCCAACAATGCCTAAATGCCTTATTACTTTTATAGATAAATCTCTTAACTGTTGATATTCATTATCAGTTAATGTTTGCGAAGGCGCGATTACTATCGATTCTCCAGTATGGATGCCTAAAGGATCAAAATTTTCCATATTGCAGACAGTCATGCAATTGTCATAACTATCGCGCATGACTTCGTATTCAATTTCTTTCCATCCTTTAAGCGATTCTTCAATTAGAATTTGGTTGGAATGTGTCAATGCTTCTTTCAATAATGTATTTAATTCATCTTCATTATTGCAGAATCCAGAGCCAAGACCACCTAGCGCATATCCTATTCTTACAATAACAGGATATCCTATCTTGTTTGCAGCTTGAATGCCCTCGTCAATCGTACTTGCATTAACGCTTTTAGGTACTTTAACATCAATCTTTCCAAGAGCCTCTGCAAACATGCCTTTATCTTCTGTGACTATGATTGTTTCAACTTGTGTTCCAAGTACTTTTACATTATATTTTCCCAGCACGCCGGAGTTATATAATTCAATTCCGCAGTTAAGTGCAGTTTGCCCCCCAAAACCAAGCAGAATTCCGTCAGGCTTTTCTTTAATAATTATTCTTTCAACAAACTCCTTTGTTACAGGCAGGAAATACACCTCGTCGGCAAATCCCTTTGATGTTTGAATTGTTGCAATGTTGGGATTTACAAGTATAATTTTTACACCTTCTTCTTTTAATGCTTTTATTGCCTGCGAGCCAGAATAGTCAAATTCACCAGCCTGTCCAATAGACAAACCTCCTGAACCAAGCAATATTACTTTTTTTATTTTCATCTTTGTTTTTTCGTTTGACATTTTTCAGTTTTTTTAAATTAATCTTTGTTAATTTTTTTGGTTTTTTACTCTCCTTTTTCTATAGTTTAATAGCTATTATTAATCTTTGACATTTTTATCATCTTAATGAATTCTTCAAATAAATATCCTGTATCTTTTGGCCCGCAAAACCCTTCGGGATGAAACTGTACGCTGAAAAATGGAAGGGTTTTATGTTTTATTCCTTCATTTGTGTTGTCATTTGCATTATAAAACAATTCTTCCCATTCTTTTGGCAGGGTTTTCTTGTCGACAGCAAATCCGTGATTTTGTGAAGTAATAAACCCTTTTTTTTCATGGTTTTCAGTGTTTAAAGTTATTACGCAAGGCTGGTTCTGGCTTCTGTGTCCGTATTTTAGTTTGTAAGTCTTTGCTCCCGCTGCTAATGCCAATAACTGATTTCCCAAGCAAATACCAAATATTGGTTTTTTTAATTCCATTGCTTTTTTTATATTATCTATTGTTACTTGGCACTGGATTGGATCGCCGGGACCATTTGACAAAAATAATCCCTCGTACTCTTCTTTATTAAAATCATAATCCCATGGAACAATTTTAAGAGTTACATCATGCTTAAGCAGGCATCTTACTTGGTTATATTTCATTCCGCAGTCAACAGCAATTATTTTATATTTTCCATTCCCTATTATTTTTACATCTTTTCTTGAAACTGATTTAACTTGATTTTCATGATTTGGATTATAAAATTCAATTTCTTTGTCGTCAACAATAATTTTTCCCAGCATTACTCCTTTTTCCCTTATTTTTATAGTCAGTGCTCTTGTGTCAATGCCGTGTATTCCAGGAATTTTGTTTTTTATAAGCCATTCTTCAAATGAACTCTCAGAATCCCAATGATTATGCTCTTGGCAGTATTCAGAAACAATTACGCCTTTTACATGTATTTTATCAGATTCAAAATTAAGCGGAAGAAGATTTTCATCTTGCTTTTTGCTCCCTACACCATAATTTCCAATTAAAGGATAAGTAAATATGAGAATTTGGCCTGCATAGGACGGATCAGTAAGTGATTGGGGATATCCAGCCATACCTGTATTGAAAACTACTTCGCCGGCTGAAGATTCCGAATAACCAAAAGAATAACCGTCGTATACAGAACCATCTTCTAACACAAGTTTTGCTTTTTTATGACTCTTCATTTCTTCCTCTGCGATATCGTCAACTAATCTAATTTAACAATTTCATATGAAAACTACTTATATACCTGTTAAAACTTCGTTTTACATTCGTTGTATTTGTTTAGATAATTTTCTGTTTCTTAATTTTCTCAATCTTTTTTCCGCTCTCAACTCGTAACTAGGGACGCAGTCCACCGTCCCATGAATTACGTTCGTTGAATAGTGTGGTCTTACGTCATACGTCTAACGACTTACGTCTTACTAATTAAATCATCATGAGACGGGTGGCTGCGCCCAGGAACTAAACAAAAACCATTCGTTTATATTGATTATTGAAATTAAATATATATATAAATCTAGCCAACCAATTAATTAACACTTTTTTGATTACTATATTATCTCTCATCAATTACCATTATCTTTCTTTCTTTCTTTTCTCTTTCTTGTTCATGATTACGTTGTGTGCCATCAATCTTATTGCATGTATTTTAATGAAGCCTTCTGAATCTTTCTGATTAAAGCCACCTTGAATATCCATGCTTGACAGCTCTTTGTCGTAGAGTGAACTAGGCGATTCTCTGCCAGCTACAAAAACATTGCCTTTGTAGAGTTTCAGGTATACATTGCCGTCTATTGCTTCCTGGCTTTTGTCAATAGCAGCCATAAGGAATTCCATCTCAGGACTGAACCAAAATCCGTAATAAATTATTTCAGAGAGTTTTGCGCTTAACATATCCCTTAATCTCATTACTTCTCTGTCCATTGCAATTCCCTCTATGTCACGGTGCGCAATATTTAATATTGTGCCGCCTGGTGTTTCATAGACTCCTCTGGATTTGATGCCAACAAAACGGTTTTCTACCATATCTATTCTGCCAACTCCATTCTCGCTTCCAATCTTATTAAGATAAGTAAACAATTCTAGCGGGGTTGTTTTCACAGTGCCGTCAATCAGATTTTTCACTTTTACAGGAATTCCATCTTTGAAAGTTAAACAAATCTTTGTTTCTTTGTCAGGAGCTTTTTGCGGGGATGTTGTTCTCGAGAACACATCTTCTGATGGCTCATGCAAAGGATCCTCTAAAATTCCAGCCTCGTGGCTGATATGCAGTAGATTCTCGTCTTCGCTGTATGGCTTTTTTATTGTTGCTTTTATTTCTATGTCATACTTTTGCGCGTAATTTATCATGTCTGTTCTTCCCTTAAACTCGTCAAGGAACTGCTGCATTTTCCATGGAGCCAAAACTTTTATTTTTGGATTTAATGAGTAGTATGACAGCTCAAATCTGACCTGATCGTTTCCTTTTCCTGTTGCACCATGTGAAACATACTCTGCATTTTCTATCATTGCAATTTCTATATGCTTCTTTGCAATGATTGGTCTTGCAATTGCTGTTCCTAAAAGATATCTTCCTTCATAGATTGCATTTCCTTTGAACGCAGGGAAAATAAAATCTTTTACAAACTCTTCCTTAAGATCTTCTACATAAACCTTAGAAGCACCTGTTTTCATCGCTTTTTGTTTTATTGCCTCAAAATCTTCCTGCTGACCTATATCAGCGACGTAAGCAATAACTTCATAGCCCTGATTTACCAGCCATTTTAAGATTACTGAAGTATCTAATCCCCCGCTATATGCTAAAACAACTTTTTGTTTCATTTTAATTCCTCCGTTCTTCTTCTACAAATGGATCATATCAATCCTTCTTTTTCATCAATCCCTAATATTATATTCATATTTTGAACAGCTTGCCCTGATGCGCCTTTGACAAGATTGTCCAGTACAGTTACAATAACTAACTGATTATTCTCATCAATCTCAAATCCGCCTATTATACATTTATTAGTGCCCTGAACTTTGTGTATGTCAGGTATATCGTCTACAACCTCAACAAATGAGCTTTCTTTGTAAAAACTTTTTATTTTCTCTTTTATTTCAGCAGCATCATAATTTTTTTTCAATAAAACATGCGCTGTAATCATCATTCCCTGAAATGTGTCAATAACATGCGGCGTAAAACTTAATTTTGTTTTGATAAATTGTGAAATCTCATACTTGTGCCTGTGGGTTGTCAGATTATATGCAATAATATTATCTTTTATTGTATTTGGATCTTTTGCATAAACTGACGATTTTCCAGCGCCTGACCATCCGGATTTGCAGTCGAAAACAATATACTTTGCTAACTTTTGTATAGGATAAGTGCTTAGAGTCATTCCTGTTGCATAACATCCGGGATTTGCAATTAATTCTGCTTTTTTGATTTTATTTCTGAAAAGCTCAGGCAATCCATAAACTGCTTTTCTCTCTTTATCATTATGCTGAACTTTGCCACTCTCTTTATCATTTTCTTTATCACAATGCTTGATATTGTACACTTTTTCATAAACTTCAGGATCCTTAAAGCGATAGTCTGCGCTTAAATCAATAACTTTAATATTTGCATTAAGCAATTCTGGCGCTAATTTCATCGCTGTTCCATTCGGCACTGCTAAAAATACGACGTCAACATTCATGCTTTTGATTTCTTCAATTGAATAATTGGTGAATATATTGTCTCCGCTAAAATCTTTATACAACTTATTAACCTTCTGTCCTGCATATGTTTCGCTGTTTAAAACAACAAGCTGAACAGAGTTATGCTTAGTCAATCTTTTTATCAATTCGTATCCTGTGTATCCGCTTGCCCCTATTATTCCAATATTGTACATTTTTGTTTCCTATTCTCACTTATCTAACTTTTTTTTAATTCATCATAAATTAACCAAAACGTCATTCAGTATCTTGACTGCAGCGTCGACATGTCTCTTCTTTGTTATCAATGGCGGCAAAAATCTTAATGTGTTCTCTGTTGCATTATTGATTAATAAACCTTTCTCCATGCATTTCTCGCAAATTTTTTTTGCGTTTATTTTTTCCACTTTTTCGTTGTTCTTATTCTCATTATTATTATCATCCTTATGATTATTATTGTTAAGATTAATATTATTATTGTAACTATTAGAGTTATTATTTTTATTATCACAAATTTCGTCTATCTCAGCGCCAATCATCAATCCTTTTCCTCTCACTTCTTTAATATGGGGCAGCTTTTTCAGCTCTTTTGTCATGTATTCTCCTATCTTTACAGCATTTTCCATTAATTTATTTTCTAAAACATAATCAATTGTTGCATTTGCAGCTGCGCATGCCAGATTATTCCCTCCAAATGTTGATGCATGGTCGCCTTTTTCAAATTCATAGTTGGATATGCACACACCAATAGGAACACCGTTTGCCAGTCCTTTTGCCAGGGTTACAATATCTGGTTTTATCTCGCTGTGTTCATAAGCAAAAAATTTGCCAGTCTTCCCGTTTCCCGACTGGACTTCGTCAAATATCAGTAAAACTCCTTTTTTTTTGCAAATCTCTGAAACATTTTTTAAATAATCTTCATCTGGAACAATTACTCCTGCTTCTCCTTGTATAGGTTCAATCATTACAGCCGCTGTTTTATCTGTTATTGCATCTTCAATGGCTTTTATATTGTTATATTCGACAAACACAAACCCTTCAACTAAAGGCATGAACGGCTCTTTGTATTTTTGTTTCCATGTTGCTGCCAGGCTTCCGTGTGTTCTTCCGTGAAACGCATGCTCGCAGACGATAAAATGCGTTTTTTTAGTGATTTTTTTCGCAAGTTTTATTGCTGCCTCATTTGCCTCGGCACCTGAGTTGCAAAAAAAGCATTTTTTTAATCCTGAAAGTTTAACTAATTTCTCTGCAAGTACAACCTGCGGCTCTGTATAATACAGATTGCTCACATGTATCAATATTTTTGCTTGCTCTGCGATTGCTTTGCAGACTTTTATATTCGAATGCCCAACAGAGACGCATGCAATCCCCCCAATGAAATCAAGATATTCTTTGCCATCTTTGTCGTATACATAAACTCCTTTGCCTTTATCTATAACTAGATTAAATCTGCCGTATGTCTGCATGATATATTTTTTTTCATTAAATTTTAATTCTTCCTTGTTCATTTTGATTACACCAATATGCATTACACTTTTTTTAATTAACTTTAATTATTCATTTTTCGTATTTGTTTAGTTCTTGGGCGAAGCCACACGTCTCATGATGAAGTTTAGTTTAGGATTACAATATTTATTTTTCTAATAAACCCCTTTAAAAAAAACTCTAAACTAAAATCATGAGACGGTGGACTGCGCCCCCAGTACGGATTGTGAGCGGTCAAAAAACATTAACCAGCTAAACAAATACCTTTTTTCTAATATTAATTATATCAATTCTCAATGCCCATTCTTGACAATTTCTGTTCCAATTCCCTCATGTGTGAAAATCTCAAACAAAAGCGAATGAAATATTGTTCCGTTGATTAAATGCGCTTTTTTACATCCATGCTCAACTGCCTCAATGCACGCCTTAACTTTTGGTATCATCCCTTCTGTGATTATACCTTCTTCTATGTACTTTCTTGCGTCACTAAGTGATAAATGCGAAAGCAGTTCCCCGTTTTTATTAACGCCGTCAACATCTGTGAGTATGGTAAACTTTTCAGCATTGAGAGACACAGCAATCTTTGCTGCGCTGGTATCAGCGTTTATATTATAAATTGTTTTTTTTCCGTTATCATCATCGCATACACCTATGCCTATCGAGGAGATTACTGGAATTTTGTCTTTCGCAATTGCTTCGATTATCTTTTCTTTGTCAACGCCAATTACCTCGCCAACCAAACCAAGATTCTTGTCTCTTAATCTTGAAATTAAACAGTCATTTATTTCAACAGACGCAACATTCAGCTGCCACAAATTCTCTCTTATTTCAGCATTTATATTTTTGAAAATCTTTTGGACTATTTTCATTGTTGCGTCGTCAGTTACTCTTAGGCCGTTGACAAATACAGGTTTCAGCCCAGCAAGTTCCATTTCTTTTGTTATCTCGGGCCCGCCGCCGTGAATAATGACTGGTTTTACACCAAAATATTTTAGCAATGCAATATCTGTTATAACCGCTTTTTTCAACTCTTCACTTCTCATTGCCTTGCCGCCGTATTTTACTACCACAATCTTGTCTTTGAATCTTTGAATGTAAGGCAGGGCTTCTTCAAGGAATTCTGTTGCTTTTTCTACAAGTTGTTCTTTCATTTCTTCCAACTCCTTCTTTTCCTAATCTGCATATAATAATTATAATCAACTAATGATAATAATTATCTTGATAATTATTATTTCATCATAATTTTCATGTATGATAATGCGCATTAATCTCAATATATTTTTCAGTCATGTCGCAGCCGTATGCAGTTGCTGAACAATTTCCAGATTGCATATCAATTATAATTTTTAATTCTTCCTTGCACATGATTTCTTTTATTTTTTCATAATCAAAATTCGCAGTGACTCCGTTTTTCACTATAATCTCATTTTTCACAATTGTTTCATTTTCAACATTTTTGTCATCTTTGCTTTTGCTTTCAAAATAAACATTAATTTTTTCTGCATCAAATTTTATTCCTGTATTTCCAAGTGCGCACAAAATTCTGCCCCAGTTTGGGTCATTTCCATAAACAGCGCATTTGACCAGGTTTGAGCATACAACTGATTTGGCCAATATTTTCGCGCTTGTCTCATCTTTTGCGTTTTTCACATATACTTCCATCAGTTTTGTTGCGCCTTCACCATCCTTTGCTATCTTTTTTGCCAGTTCTGTGCAGACAAAGTTTAGCGCATTCTGAAATTTCTCGTTGTTAACCCTTCCTGCATAGCCATTTGCCATAACAATGCACATGTCTGAGGTGGATGTATCCATATCAATAGTAATCATATTGAATGAATTTGTTACTGCTTTTTTTAGCATAGCATCCAATTTCTCGCAAGGAATTTCTGCATCAGTACAGACAAATGCTAACATTGTTGCCATGTTTGGATGTATCATGCCCGAGCCTTTTGCAATCCCTGCAATTGTAAAATTATCTTCTTTGACACAAATCTCTTTTTTTACTAAATCTGTTGTCAGGATTGCTTCAGCGATATTGCATGTTTTAGGATTATGAATTACATCGGCTAAATCTTTTTTTATTCCAATAACGCCTTTTTTTATTTTTTCCATCGGCAGGTATGCTCCAATTAATCCTGTCGACGCTACAAGCACATTTTCTTTGTCAATATTATTTTCTTTTGCAACTAATTCGCACATTTGTTTTGCGTCATTAATTCCTTTTTCACCAGTGCATACATTTGCTATGCCTGAATTTATTACTATTGCCTGCGCTTTTCCATTTTCTAAATGCTCCTTTGTGACAATCAACGGCGCTCCTTTCACACTATTTTTCGTATACACAGCACTGGCGTTGCATATCCTGTCAGAGTAAATTACTCCCAAGTCTAATTTTCCCTTTTTGATGCCAACTGCTCTCCCAACAGCGCTGAATCCTTTGACGTTTGTTATATTCCCATCTATTATTTTCATTTTAATTTTAACACCCTTGTTTTTTGTTCGAACCTCAATAATTTTTAGTAGATTTAATAATAATAATTAATTTAATACCCCACATTTTTACAATTTGTTTGGAACAATTATTTGAACTTTAAACCAAATGATGAGCTTATTCTTAAAAGTAGTGACCTGTCTCGAACAAAATATTCATAATTGTTCTATTTAGAACAAAATCGTTAAATTTATATACTTCTTGTTCTTTTTACCTTCTATGCAAACAGCGCCTAAAACAACCTCAACTTCAACAACAGAATTAACAGAGAGATATATCAACGAACACATCAATATTAAAGACTGCTTAAAGAAAGGTGTAATTAACTATTCAAAGCTCTCAAGAAAAATTGCAAAAGACCTTGGACTTGAAAAGAAAACAAGCATGGAAGCTATTCTGATAGCATGCAGAAGATATGCATTAAAAATATACAAAGAGAAAGACAGCGAAGAAAAGGTTCTGCAAATCTTAAAAAAAAGTGAGCTGGAAATAAAAAACAAAATCCTTGCAGCAATTATTGACAAAAAGATATATATGGAGAATCTTATCAGTATTGAAAAGAAAATCAGGGGAAAGGCAGACACCTTCTATGCAATTGAAGGAACAAGTGTATTCACTGTTATTGTTTCAGAGAAATATCTTGAAGAGCTGAATACGCTTTTCAAGCACAATGTTGTTAAGGTATCAAAGAACCTCGCAATGATCACAATAAAAAGCGGCGAAGATTTGGAAAGTACACCAAATGTCATTGCTTATTTATATTCCTTATTTGGAGCGCACAAAATCAACATTGTTGAGACAATGAGCTGCTGGACAGATACTATTTTTGTAATCGCAGAAAAAGATATCCCTAAGACAATGGAATTCCTGAGATTTTGTTGATTTTTTTAATCCTCTTCTAATCTGTTTAGTTCCTGGCATGTCCAACAAAGTTCACTATGAAAACTAGGTGCTGGGTGATAGTTACGATGAATTATCGCCGCTAGCACCTAGCACCCAACACCTAGCACCTTTTTTAATTTTTTATATGACAATGGCTGCGCCCACAAACGTGCTGGAAGCGGAAAACTGGATTGTGAGCGGTAAAAAGAAGTTAAGACTACTAAGAAAAAGGACATCAACTAAACAAATACTAATCTTCTAATTTGTTTAGTTGATTTAACAAAAGAAATTAAACAAATACTAACATTCTAATTTTTATTCATCTTATTCCTTATGTGCCTGTACACAAAATAACCGCCAGCTATTGCAAGTATTATCGCTGTTGGTACAGATATGTATTCAGAATAATGTTTTACAATCTCCCAATTTTTGCCCAACAAAAAGCCCATATACGCCAGAAATGTGTTCCAACCTGCTGCGCCAATAATTGTGTAAAAACAAAATTTTTTAAGATCCATTTTTCCTATTCCCGCAGGGATTGAGATAAGATGCCTTACTACAGGGATAAATCTGCTGATGAATACTGTCTTTTCTCCTTTTTCACTGAACCATTTCTCTGTTTTCATAAGATCTGTTTCGTCGAGAAACATATATTTTCCAAATCTTAGCACAACTTTATTTCCGCCGTATTTTCCTATATAATAAGAAATGAGCGAACCAACCAAACTTCCCAAAGTACTAAAGATAATCACCAAAGGAAAGTTCATCTCTCCTCTAGCAATTAAAAATCCTGCAAACGGCATAATTAATTCAGAGGGAATAGGGAAAACCATGCTTTCAAGAATCATCAGGAAAAATACTCCCCCATACCCTAAGAATGAAATAATGTTCATGCTCATTAATCCGATGTATCCCAATGCTTCAGAGATTATGCTCATAATAAGTTAAAGCATTTTATTTATTTATAAAATTTCTTCTTTGGAAAAGCGAATACTCTGACCTTAAGGTCACAGATGAAGTCTTTTCCAAATTTAAAAATGGCAACAATCTGCAACCTTTAGGTTGTAGTTGTTGCCATTTTTTTTATTTCAAACTGTAAAAACAGGACATTTCAATAAATAAAACACAATAAACAACAACTAAAATAAAAAATAAAGAACAAAGAAAACAAAAGAATAAATTATTAATACATAGGCATATCGCCGCCCATACCGCCCATTCCTGGCGGCATTTTATCTCCGCCTGCTGATGGTTTGCCTGATGCAATCACGTCATCAATTCTCAAGATCATCTGCGCGACTTCTGATGCTGAGCTTATTGCCTGTGTTTTTATTTTTAATGGCTCAATAACATTATTCTTCCATGCATCCATTACTTTGCCGCTGAAAACATCAATGCCTGCCCATTTCATGCCTTTGTCGTGTGCAGATTTAAGTTCAGTAAGAATATCTATTGGATCAATGCCTGCGTTTTCTGCTAGTGTTCTTGGAATTACTTCGATAGCCTCAGCAAAGCTGTTAACAGCTAATTGCTCTCTTCCGCTTAATGATTCTGCATATTTTCTTAATTCTCTTGCAAGTTCCATTTCAGGAGCGCCTGCACCAGCTACAACACCGCCGTTTCTTAATGCTGCAGTCACATCGCCAATGCCGTCTTCAATTGCTCTCTTTACTTCGTCTGTAACATGCTCAGTGCTTCCTCTTAACAATAAGGTTACTGATTTAGGATTTTCACATTCTTTGACATAAGTCATGTCTTCATCGCCAATCTTTTTCTCTTCTACTATACCTGCTTTTCCTAAATCATTTACATTTAAATCATCAAGATTAGTTGCAACCTTTGCGCCTGTTGCCCTTGCCAATGCTTCCATGTCTGATTTTTTCACTCTTCTTATTGCAAGAATATTTTTCTTTGCCAAAAAATGCTGTGCCATGTCATCAATGCCTTTTTGGCAGAACACTACATTTGCACCAGATTTTGCAATTTTCTCGACCATGTTCCTTAACATTCTTTCTTCCTGATCCATAAATGCCTGTATTTGTGAAGGGTCACTTATCTGAATTTTTGCCTCAATTTCTGTATTTTTTATTTCAATTGCTGAATCTATCAAAGCAATCTTTGCATTTTTGACCATCCTTGGCATTCCAGAATGAACCTTTTCCTTGTCGACAAGTATGCCGTTAATAAGCTCTGAATCCTCAACACATCCTCCAGTTTTCTTTTCAATCTTTATGTTGCTGGTGTCTATCAATAATTTGCCATTTTCTTTTTCCATGACAGACTTAACTGCCTTGACTATTAAACTGGACAATAACTCTTTTGATGTTTCTGCGCCTTTTCCTGTCATTGCAGTCATTGCAATATGTCTTAAAAGTTCCTCATCATTTTCAGTTACTTTTTCTGCCATTTGATTAAGAATAATCATGGATTTTTCTGCTGCTAATCTATAGCCTCTTGCAATTACAGTTGGATGTATTTCCTGCTCAAGCAGAATTTCTGCTTTTTTAAGAAGTTCGCCTGCAATGACAACTGCAGTTGTTGTTCCGTCTCCGACTTCATTCTCCTGTGTTTTTGCAACTTCAACAATCATTTTTGCAGCAGGATGTTCAATGTTCATTTCCTGCAAGATTGTGACGCCGTCATTTGTAACCACAACATCGCCCATACTGTCAACAAGCATTTTGTCCATGCCTTTTGGCCCTAATGTGGTTCTTACTGTTTCAGCGACAAGCTTTGCAGCCATAATGTTTGTTCTTTGCGCGCTTCTGCCTGTTGTTCTTTGTGAACCTTCCGGCAAAATAAAGATTGGTTGTATTTGGTTTGTCATATTCTCTGCCTCCGTTATTATTTTATGTTAATTAAATCTTATCTTCTATCTATACCCAATAAGATTTTGACACCTTTTAATAGTTTTTTGGAATAGAGGGTTATTTATAAAGATTATGGATACTTACACATAACATTTTGTCTATCATTAAGTAGTAAAAATATAAAGATTTATAAATAAGTGTGTTTTAATTCTTCAAAGTGCGGAAATAAAATGAAAAAAACACTTAACGCATTAATAGCAACATTAGTTTTGGCAGGTACTGGTTTTAGTAGTGTTGGCTGTAGTGGTGCTATTGCCACCCGTATTACCCAACATGCAGATGATAATCCAGAAAGTATTGAAAATTGTGTTGAAAATTCAGATTCCAAAAAATCACCTAGTATTGAAGATTCAGACTCTAAAACCCCAGAAGAATGTTATTGCCTGAAAGAAAACGAGCATGTTTTACCGAATAAAGTAGTAGAGAATTTTCTTTCTTTGGTATTTGGTGATGCAAGGGCACATTTGTATCTGGCATACTATTTTAATGGTCATGAGTTGCATCCTGACGCCAAAACCGAAATGGTTGAAATTGAAAAAACCTTCTACAAAAAAATGTCAGGCCTTGGATATTCACCAGAAGAAACTTTGTTGTATTTAGTTGTCTTAAATCAACCAAGTGGTATAGTTATTAAAGAATCTTCTTTTAGAGAACCTGTTTCCAGTTCAAATTCATTTAAAGATACTCTTGAGCATGAGAGAATACATTATGAATTTGATAAAAGGCCAAGACAAGAAAAGGAAATGCTTCTTTCTTTTCACCAAGAAATAATTAGAAGAGATGATGTATGGAACAAGTTCTCGCACATGATGGGATTAGTGTTTTATAATAATAATTTTGGAGATGGTGAATTTGTTGCTCATTTAGTTCAGAGGGCTTGGTACTTAGTCGACTCTGTAAAAACAGAATTTCCAAGAGAGTATGATGTTCTGCGTGAGATAAGAGAAGCAGCAGAAGCAAAACTGTGTGAGTGTGATTTTGTTGTTAAATAAACTTCTTGCAGGGGTTCTTTATCTTTCACCATTCCCCAAAAGTAATAAACAATTATAAAGGCTAAGTATTCTAATTAGATAAAGGTAGATAAAGATAGGTAAAAATCTAAATTTAAGCACAAATGTGAATTGATAACAAAAAAATAACTGACGAAGAACAAAATAACAAACAAATAACAAATTAATAACCATGAAATCAAAAATCGAAAAAAAAGATGTGCCTTTGGCAGCAAAGTATCCTCGAGAGGATTATGACATTGCGAGGAAATTTGCGTCTGCCACATTTAAAGAATTCGGCGCTTTTATCCGCGCAATAGTTATCTTTGGCGGCCAGACAGATTCTTCAAAAAGCGACATTGATATTCTTATTATTGTAGATAATGTTACATTCTATTTAACACCAGAAATAATAGAAACATACAGAATTGTTGTGGAAAAGGTTGCGAGGGAAACATCGCTAAGACTCCACGTCACAACACTGAGATTTACAAGTTTCTGGGAATATATGCGCGTTGGCGATCCCTTGGGTGTAAATATCTTAAGAACAGGCATTGCTTTGGTCGACACAGGTTTTTTCTATCCATTACAGCTTTTGTTGTACGAAGGCAGAATAAGACCAAGCCAAGAAGCAACAAACGCATATTATGCGCGAAGCGCTTCTGTGCTGCATAACTCGCAAATGAAAATTCTTCAGGCAGCAATGGATTTATACTGGTCTGTGATAGATTCAGCTCATGCTGCTTTGATGAAATTACAGGAAATCCCGCCGTCGCCAAAAGATATTCACGAGCACATTGAAAGAAAGCTTGTCAAACAGGGCTTAGTAAATAAAAGATGCCCGTCTATAATGCGGGAATTCTATATTCTTTCCAGAAAGATTCTGCACAGGGAAATAATTGAAATGTCTGGCAAAGAATGGGATCATCTGCTTGAAAAAGCGAAGTTCTTCACAGAAGAGATGAAAAGAGTAAGATAGTTTCAGGTTAATCATTCTTTTGTTATTTAGTAGATGTCTTTCAATACATTAACTTTTTAAAATCTTACTCTTTTTCTAAATGTATGATTTATACCCCCGCTTTCAACAACGACAAAACCCAATGCTTATCTAAGATGAAGAATATTGACAAATCAAAGAAGGGCAGTGTAGATGCGTCAATAATACCGCTCCTTAAACTTATTAATTCAAAAAAAGATTATTATACTACCTCTTCATGTTCTGGTAGAATTATTGTCATGTCTATTCCTCCTGACGGAAAAAAACTTAACACAAAATGGTTGTTTGTCAGTCATGATACTATTAAATTTGAAGAATTTAAATTTAACTTTCCATTGCAAAAAGAATTGTCAAAGAAAAGCAGCATCGGCGAATCAACTTATCTGAGGTTTGAGCCATTTATTCTGCATGTTGCAGCGCGCGACTTAGATTCTGCTCTTAAACTTTTAAAGATTGCGCAGGCTATTGGCTTTAAAAGATGCGGTATAATCGCAGCAAATCACAGAATTATTTTAGAGTTAATGGGCGTCGATAGGATTGATGCGCCTATTGCAAAAGACAAAAAACTAATTGTTTCAGAGGATTACCTGCGATTTATAATAGAAGAAGCAAACAATAAGCTCAATAGAAATAAAGAAAGGATAGATTTGTTTTATGAAAAAATAGACTCTGCGCTTTAATTATTAAATAAAACTTGTCTTTTTAGTTCAGTTCCTAGGCGAACAGGTTGTGTTATAATTCAGAAAAGTAAAAATCAAAATCCAGCCAAAAAAACATTTTTCTTATGGTTTCTCCCAAACCACCACCTATTTTTTTCAACTTGTTGTGTATTTTTTTTAAATTATAAGCAACAGAGAACAAATTAACTTCAATTTCACATGATTTCTTTGACCTCATCTTAAATTCTCTATATCCTAAGTTATGAAAGATGTGTGCTTGCGCTACTTCTCCCTTATGAAATCTCTTATTATATTTTTTCAAACCAATCTTCGTCTTAAAACGTAATCTAATCTTTCTCATAAAAGGGTTTATTCTAACAATCTTGTTTATTTGTTTACATTTTTCACCCATGCATTCTTTTCTAAACATAGCAATCGTGTGAAAATCAGGGTTTAGATTCTCAGATAAGTACCTAAAAACTATATTTTCATAAGTTAGTTTCTCAAGTTTTCTCGTCGACGTTACTCTTTCACAAACACCATTAACTATTATTTTTAGTAGTATCCTTGGGTGATAAGTAGGATTCCCTGGACCTTCCACTTTTTTGTCAAAATAGCTGTAATCCAACTGTTCAACGACATCTTCTATCAAATAGCACATATGACCTTTTTGGATTATTTCCCTCAAATTGGTTGGTAAAAGAACTGTTTGTTCTGGATTTGATTTAATGTAAACCATTTTAGAATCACCTCATTTCTATTATGTTTATAGACGAGCAACTATATAAATCTTTCGATTTGTCGTCGATAAGTAAAAATTAGAAAGGGGTTAATTGTGACACAACCTGCGAAGGGATAGTATGACTGTAGAAAATCTAACAGTAAAGTATTTATTAAGGGATAATTTCTGTTTTTTATATGAGCCTTTCAGACACTGTAAGAAATTTGTATCATAATACATTTAATCCTAAATTTGCAATTGTATCTGCTGTTGCGAATGGAGCAATTGCGACAGGAGTGAATTATGAGCATGGAAGTTTAGAGATGCTTGCAGCGGGGGGTACTCAAGCAGTAGCGAGTTTTCTTTCAACCGGATTTACTGCAAGATTAGTTCAACATTTTTCTCCTATAGAGAATCGAGCAGTTTCATACTTTTTTGGAAGTTTAATTCCTGCTGCTGCAACATTTGCAATTAGTTATGTTGGTCATAAAATTAATGGAACTCCCGAATTGTTTGAATCTTGTATTGCTCCTGTCACAATTAGTTATACTACCACGAGCCGAGTGGAGGAATTTTCAGGCAACCCAGAAAATTCCGACCTCCTGGCGAGCAATTTGGGAAACCGAAGTGCAACGAGGTTTCCGCATAAGCCCTCGACTGTGTCACAATTCAGAAAAATGTATACTAATTGCTACATTGCGACTGGAGGCGAGCTCAAAATAGCCTCCTTTTCGACGACGAAAACAATTGTGACACAGCTTGCGAAGCCACCCGTTTCATGAATAGGTTTTTTAGTTTATTTCTGCAAATTTACCAACAAATAAACCTTTTCGAAAAAACTTTAAGAAAATCATGTAACGGTGGACTGCGTCCTACAAACCAGTTGAGAGCGGTAAACTTAATTATGGGCAGGAAAAATACTAAAAAAACAAGAAATATAGTAAGTGACCTAAATTTTTAGACAAATCATGTCACTTACTATATTTGTCGGACATAACTATTTGTATAAGTATTTATGTCCGACATTATAAGTTAAATAACACATTAATCTTAAACCTTAACTTCTCATTCACTACCCTTAAATTAACCAAAACAAATATATATACTATTTCTTATTGTGCTTATGTGATAGTTATATGACAATGGAACCAGAATTAAAAAAGAAGGTTAAAGAATATATTGATAAAGAGTATCATAAAGGTTTTACATTTACTTCAATAGAAAAAGTTCTTTTGGACAGAGGATATAACAAAGAGGATATTGACGAGATAATTAATGAGCTTGTAAAAGAGCCGTCTATTCAGAAATTAAAAAAAGGTATTCCTTTTCTAATTATCTCATTATTGCTTATTTTTGGTGTTATTGCATTTATTTTTTTCTTCAGGCCGTTTGGCTATGAAACCTGCGATACAAAAGAATGTTTTATTAACCTGGCAAATGAATGCAAACCTTCGGTTTATATACTTGACGATGCAGGCACAAAATACGAATTCAAATCTTTTTTGGACTGCACATTCACAAAAACAATCACAGAAATTTCTGATTCAGAGCCAGAGCCAATCAAGGAAATGTTTGCAAAGAGATCATTTACATGCACCTACGAAAAAAACAATTTTGAAGTCAAGTGGATTGATACTTTATTAGGCGGCTTAGATAAATGTACAGGCCCATTAAAAGAAG
The DNA here is from genome assembly GCA_018303325.1 of Candidatus Woesearchaeota archaeon. Lineage (GTDB taxonomy): Archaea > Nanobdellota > Nanobdellia > Woesearchaeales > DSVV01 > JACQSP01. The sequence continues at coordinate 13,832 of JAGVYH010000027.1, read as the reverse complement.
CATTGTATGAGCTGACAATTGCGCAGTATAAGAAAGAGAAGAGTATTATTTAGAGAAAAATTGTATTTGTTTAGTTCCTGGCATGTCCAACCAGTTCATGAAGAAAAGTAAGATGGTTAGATGTAGTGGTGGACTTTAATATTCTTATCCTTTTAGTTAAAGTCCACGTATATAGTCACGGAACTACATATATGATTATTAATGTCCGTGACTATAGTTTGAAGGTAAGAAGGTACTACAGCACGACGGAAATAAGTCGTTACCATCAAACCATCATACCTTCCTACCATCTTACTTTAATACACCTTCCTACCATCTTACTTTAATACACCTTCCTACCATCTTACTTTAATACACCTTCCTACCATCTTACCTTTAATTTCTTTTCATGTGACGGTGGACTTCGTCCCAAACACGAGTTGAGAACGGGAAACAGGATTGTGAGCGAGAAAAAGAAAAGATGTCAAAAAGAGTGAGAAACTGAACTTCATCTACCCAAATACAAAAAATACCTTTTTAATCTAGAAGTACTTTTGTCATAACATTATATTCACCTTGAGGTCCACTATTCCCCAGATAATTAATAGGTGATTCTTTTGCTTTGAGCCCTAATTTTTTTATCCACTCTCCTGCATCTCTTTCTGCTATAACAGGACTAATAGTAATTGTTGTTTTCTGAGATTCTTGACTTGCCTTATATTTTATATGAAATCCTGCAACAAATTGGTTAGGTATAAGTATACTTCTTTTAGCTCTCATTAACTCTACTTTAGCATCATTATCTATATTTTCTGTATTTATAGAAGCTAGCTCTCTAAAAATATCTGTGTTTACAGGTACATTAAATATATATTGTTCACTCTCCAAACATCTGTAAGATACTACTATTGCTCCAGAAGCACTTAATTCTAAAAAGGGATCATACTTAATTATATCTAATGGGTCCTCTCTGGCAACACTTGTTGTAAAATCATAATGTGCAAAATTTCTGTTTCCATTAACAACAGTAACTTTTCCTCTTTGCTCTAAACTTGTTTCAATCTCTTCTTCTAACTGAGAAATACATTGTTTCTCACCTTGTTTATCTCCTGTTTTTTCTGCTTCTTTTATTACATTTATACCTAAAAATACTTTGTATACACTTGCTTGAGCAACTGCTAATAATTGTTTTTTAATTTTAGGGTGTGTTGGTATTATTCCCCCTACTTCACCCATTATTAATGTACCATCTGCTTTAAAGCCCACTGTCCAAATATAATTAAATGACAACCAATCGGCTAATAACTTGTCAGGCAATACTTCAGGCTCAGTCATTACATATTCATACTTATTTCTTTTCCTGCCTTCTGTATGATCTTCTGTATCTGGAACTAGTAATTTAAGAACTTTTTTAGTAGTTTCTTCTGTATATAAGTTACTCAATTGCATAAAAGCAGAGAAATACGATTTGTTTTATAAATATTTGGGATTTTTATAAATTTTTTTAGAAGGTCTCAAATTTTATCTTCGAGTAATAAACCTCATTTATCATCTCAATAAACATTGCCGCACTCCATGCTTGGCACAGACATCCTTCTGCCCTTAATTCTTTCGCACTGCTTAGTTCAGATGCATGCCCGATAAATCCTTTGAATAGAATCTCTTCGCAGCATGCATTGATTATTTTATGTATATGTTCATTATATTTATCATTATATTTGCTTTTTTTAGGTTTTTTTGGGTAGTCGTCAATATTTTTGTTATAACTATTTTTATTTTTGAGCTGTTTTTCTAAACGGTGCATGCAGATTGCGCTTAAACAATTAATCCAAAACCACGAATCTCCTCTGTGATAACTTTTATTATCTTCTCCTGTATACTCTTCACTAAACAATTTATTATTAAGATCTATTGTTGAAATGCCGCCCCAATCAACCCATAATTTTTTCAGAGCATAGTCAAAACACGTTTCCCATTCCTCAGGGCTTAACAGCTCAGGATATACATAATATGCAATAAATATGTTTGGCCGAATTGTTTCGTCTATATTATTTTTATTATTATTGGCAATGTTTGTAACACCATCAGCAAGCACAGGTGGTTTCCAGAATCTTTCTCTGACAATAGCTTTGGTTTCATTTTCTAATCGTTTATATTCATCATACCTATTTTTGTCTCCTGTTGCATTACAGAGCTCCTTCATCATTTTATACATATTTAATCTTAATGCCTGAATTTCTATCCTGAAACCTTCCCTGTTGTTTATACTTTCTGTTTTTCCTATCTTTTCTTTGTCATTTGCACTTTCTGTTTCACTTATATTCTTTTTTCCATCTATATATTCTGTATCCATCCACGTCTCAAGTTTTCTGTTATAAGCAAGTCCATTAAATGTAAAATATTTCAGATGCCTAACAATGCTTTCCCTTAATTTGTCTTTCACATACTCTAAATCATTCGCAGAAAAATATTGTCTGAACATCAGCTTTTTTCTGGTGTATTCCATAAGGTCATTTATTCTCTTAAAACACCAGCCGACAGAATCAGCACTGTCCAAATCCGAAGAAGGTATTCTGTCTGGCAATCTTCCGTTCTGGTTTAGATTGTCGAGCTGTTTAAATAGTATTTTTTTTGATTCAAGAAACTGCTCTTCATTCATTAACCCAATAGTGGATATTGTTTCATCCCTGCTCCAGAAATGATGGAACCATGGCAAACCGCCAAATAATCCATAATTGCCGTCGAACTCAGCATGAAGATCATTTAATGATTTAATGCAGTTTTTGTATGCAAGTTTCAGGTCTTCGTCATATATCTTTGAATCATAAGGCATTTTGCAGATTGTTTTAAGAAATTCGTCGTCATTGGTGTGGTATTTTTTATAATTCATATCCATGTCATAGGCAGTTTCCTTTGCCTCATTTAAATCATCGCAGTAGCTGAAGATTAAGCTTATGCTGTTTTTGACAGGAATCCTTATTGCTTTGTAGATGTAAAGCTTTTTTGGTTGAGTTCCTCTTTTGGTGTCATATTCATATTCAGCAGGAACCCATTTGTCTATTAGCTCATATTCAAAACATCCTTTTATAACAAGGTAAATCTTATAGTTTATGCTCCTTAAGTTAGAAGAATCAGCATTCCTTAAATCAGAAATATCATCATTGTCATATTTTGTGTATTCTATAACCAGAAAATCAGGTTTTTTGTATATTTTATATATTCTTCCCTTGTCGCTGAAATCAAATATTTCTCTGCAGTCAAGAGTCAGCTCAACATAATTATTATAATTTTCAAGTGTGTAAACAAACGCATTACTTTTGTGCATATAAAATTCTTCTTTTGTAATTTCATTTGTTGAGTGTATAGCTAATTTATTTTTATCTGCGCCGTACCATCTTTCAATATTGTAAAAATTATTAATCAAATGCGTCGGTGTTTTGTCTATCTTAATGTCTTCAATAACCTTAAATAATTTCCAGTTTACGTCGCTGGTTTGTTTTAGAAAATAGCTGCCTTGGTATCTTGTGATATTTCTCAAACTTCCAAAACTTAAGAAGCCGCCAATTTTATTAGTTAACAAAAAAGAGGGATTTATTGCTTCTTTTAATTCTGCATCATCTTCTATTTTGTGAACTACTTTGACTTTATCGTCCATGAAATACCTCTTTTTTTATGCATGCAATAATCTATTTTTTCAGTTCTTATATTCTTTACTATATACTTCTTTTTTATTATATACTAAAAGTGATTAATTTGTTCGAAAATTAATCACTTTTAGTATATATATCATTCACTTCCTTCAATTCCTCGTGGCTTCCAATATCATACCACATTTCATTGAATTTATAGCAGTAAACATCTTTCTTGCTTAACATATATTTCAGGAAATCTCCTGTGTTGTCTGGTTTTTTATTTTCTTTTATGCATTTCTCAAATTCAGTTATATCTTCTTTTGTATATAAATATATGCATGTACTCGCCAATGAAGACTTAGGAAATTCTGGCTTTTCTTCAAAATCAATGATTTTGGAATTTTTATCTGTTGCAATTACGCCGAATTTTTTAGATAGTTTTGCAGGCTCACCTAAATCCCTTGCAGCCACAACTGGGCAGTTTGTTTTTTTAAAGAGGGTTATCATGTTTGTTAAATCTGTCTCAAATAAATTATCTCCGCCAATTATCAGCACATCATCATTTATCTTTTCAGAAGAAATAGCAAAATGCATATCTCCAACAGCGCCTAATCTTTCTTCGTTGCAGTTTGAACCGTCGTTGATGATTTTTATGTGTTTGTTAAATTTAAAACTTTTTTTCCACTCACAAAACCTATTGTAATACTTATTGTTTGAAACAATTATTATTTCATCAATATCATTAATATGCCTTAATTTATCAAGAATATGCTCAATCATCAGCTTATTGCCTATTTTAAGCAGTTGTTTTGGTGTGTTTAGGGTTAATGGATACAGCCTTGTTGAATAGCCTGCAGCGAGGATGATGGTTTTCATAAATTAGATGTAGTATCTAAAACCTATATAAATATTATTAAAATTGGTATTAATTGACAATTATAAAAAAGAAGATTAATAAAGAAACCACTGTTCCATCTGTAAATCTCAAATCTGCTAAAAATTAAGAAGGAAATAACAGATAAAACAAGCCCAAAATGAGCTTTAAAATGATAACCTTTAAATATGATTTATTCCTTCCTAATGGTAAATTCCTCTTTAAGAGGCAAAAATAGGGTAATCAACACAATTGTAATATTTATATTTAAAAGTTACACTTAATATTTTAAATAATTGGGGGGAAGTAAGATTTCAATTGATTCAACTGGTGGAACAGATAGTACTCTCACTCTTGAAGATAGAATTCTTCATTTTAATGATACTATTTTAGGTAGAATTAATCCTGACCTTCCTTTTCTTTTAGTTGCTGGAGTTACTAATGCAGGTAAGTCTTCAATAATTGGAAGAGTACGTCCAGTAAAATTTACTGAATTATATGCACCACCTAAATTTTCTGAACATAGAAGAGAAGGATCATCAAGGCTTCCTTTAGGTATCTCCATGTCTGATGGTACTACACCAGATTCTGTTTTTGATGAAGAAACCAAAGCTATACTTGGGTTGGCATATCTTTCATATGGTGAAAAAGTATTATATGCAGATTCTATGTATGATGATACAAAATCAAAAATATTTAACCTTCAGGTTGGCTCTCCTGCTGTTGTGAAAGAATTAATAACTAAATATCAGCAAATGCCTAATTTTGTCCCTGTTCTTATCAATGTACAATATACTTCACATATCCAAGAAAGAATTGGTGTTTCAGAAGATGTTAGAAATATGCAAAGATATGATTCAGTTAAATCTTATATAGCTGACTTTTCTTCTCAAAAACAAAATTTTTTGGCTGTTTTTGATAATCTTGGAAATCCCAAAAAAATTGATTCTTCGCAAATTGGAAGCCAAATTAAAAGCGTAGCTGAAAAAATAGAAGCATTATTAATGTATTATATTGTTGGCTGGCGCCCTCTTTATAAAGACTTTTCAGACGATGATTGTTTTAAAAGCCAAACGTCATCTGAAAGATTTAATAATTTAAAAGAAATGTTTCATACGCATTTTGTTGAGCATCTGCTTAAAAATTTATACAACGCTAACAGTATAAAGGAACTGCAGCAAATGATTGATATTGTAGAACATACTCCTGCTAACACACCAACTCATATGTACAATTTGTCAGATGATGAGATTATGGAAATTGGCAGTCAATATGGTATGAATAAAACAGGAATCATTTCTGCTTTGAAAAATCTTTCACCGACTGAAATGATTGAAGAAAATAATAGTGTACTTGTCTTATCACATACTTCCTTTAAGAATCTCTCTTCAGCAACGCCGCAATACAAGCAAAGATTAAAAGAAATATTTAAAGAAGTGTTGTTAAGAAAATATAAAATCTTTTCTAAAGAATATGTCACGACACACTTAAATGGTGATTTTGTTGCCAGCCTCACAGATGATGCTTTGCCTTATATACATGCAGTTAAATTTAAGTTTGATTAATTCATATGAGTATTAATTCTTTTTAATATATAAAAATAAAACATATCTTATCTCTTAGTAGCATGACACATTATCTCTACGGCAATAATGTCTCATAATTAAGTTGCCACCATACTATTCTTGCTTGTATTCCATTTCTATTCTGGCCTCGCCCAAATCTTTTAAAATTTCTGTTATTTGCTTTAAATCATTAATAATCAATAATTCTCTTGTAGGTATATTCTTTGCCACAGTTTCGGTTTTTATAAGAATTTCATTTCTAATTCTTATAAGATCATTCATTTTTTTTAATTCAAAACTGTAAAATAAGTTATAATAAATTAATATGAATTTTTGAATCAGTTCGCAAAGGGCAATACTCTCTTTTTTGAATCTCTTATTATATTTAATTATTTCTCTTGCAGCATATTTTATTGCGTCTGTAACTACATCTAAGCTGGCAAGAGTGTAATATAATGTATGGCTCTTGCTTATCTCATAGTTGCTTTTTTTGTTTAAGAGCCTTAGGCAGTAACTGATAAATTTGGTTATTGCATCATGTTTTTCTTCAATTGTTTTTAGCAATTCAATATCTTTGTTTGTAAGACCTTTTAACAAATCGCTCATTGCATCATTTATCTGCAAAAAAACTTTTCTCATTAAAGACTCAAAATCTTTGCCGTAATCACCTGAAAAATCTTTTAGCTCGCAGTAATTTTCAGTTTGCTTAATCACTTCCAATCCAACTAAACGATTAACTTCTGTGTTTATAATGCTAATATAACTTACATCTTCTTTAATTCTGTAGTGAGGAGTTGAAGGTTTGCTGAATTTAATTTTTATAGAATCAAAACCGCGCCTATAAGCACTCCTTATATACAGCATTGTTGAAGTCCTGTCTAATCCTGAAATGTCTAATGTGACTTCACTGAGTGCAGGCACTTTCTCAGTTCTTATCTCAAGCTTATTTCCCTTTTCTTCAATCTCCAGCTCATCTCCCTTTTTTATCCCAAACTGCAGTGTCCATTTTCTCGGCAAAGAAATTAATTGTGTGCTGTTGGCTATCTGAATAACGCTTCTCTTCATTATAATCCCCCCAACTTTTAACAGATTTTTGTAAACTTAATAACAGTGCGCTTCAGATGGGAGGTTTACTCTTAAAAATGGGTCACAGCAGAGCTGTGGGGTTTATACTAAATGGAATTAGTTTTCGAACAAACTAATTCCATTTGTATATACAAAATTCCTTGTTTTTTGTTCGGAAGCTAAGGACTTTTAGTATATAACCCATTTTTTTTGAATTAACCCCCTTTCTATTAATTGATTATATTAATCATGCTTTATTTAAATACTTTCCTATTTTTTATATAAATTATAAGTTTTTTAAGCTAAACTTATATATATAACATTTGTATTGTAGATTTATAAGGTGTTATTATAATGCTGATGGGAAACTTAAAGTCTAAAAACAATAAGGTGAATAAACAAAACTCTCGGCTAAGATTTAAGTCCGAAGACGAATACGAGCAGACACTTAATGAGCTTATTGGCTTTGACGAGAGGCATTATTTGAATGTTTATTAAATTAATTACGAGTTTTTGATAGGGTGCTCTATGCACAAAATTTCAAGAAGTTTTCCTTGCATCACATAATTTCTTCACATCACACCTTTCAAACAAAAAATTATCAAAACTTAAGATTACATTACATCTAAAAAAAGACGTGAAAATTAACATTAGGGGTAGTACTCTAAACCAATGGGGTGTTGTAATATGAAATTTGAGATTGAAGAAACAGATATTGAAGAAACAGACACGAAAGAAAAAGAGATAAATGAAGATATTGACGAAGTTGATGAAATAAGAGAAGATAATGAGAAACCTGCATCTTTTTGTGACGACGTAAAAAATGAAATTGATGATTCAATTTATTCAGAAGAGGGTTCTTCAGCTTGGAAAGCAAAGCTTTCTAACTTCTCAGGAATCTCTGATTCCCGAGATATACAAAAGTGCAAAATAATGTTCGATTATTTTGCACTTTTAGTATATATGGATGAATAATTTTTAGGGTTTCCTTTTATCTTATCCGTGGCATTATTAGTATATGCAATTTTTTATTTAAACAAGTGCATAAAAGAATCATAATTGCCTGTAATAAGTGCTCATTATTCTCCTAAGGTCATATGTAAAATCATCAGAATTATCACTAATTCTCTTTATTAAATCCTGTTTATTAATCAACAGCATCTCAACAGCCTCTCCGTCCTTAAAACTTACATTTCCATCATAAATTCCTACAAAAATCTCAGCTTTAACTCTTTTTGTCCATGATCTGCCATTCTTTACTTTTCTTATTGACTTTAACCATGGATCAAAGCCAATACGTTTAACTACAGCATATTTGGTTGTATCAACATCAGATTTTGCCTTCTCGAATACACTTTCGTCAGTCACAATTATGTCAGTTCCTATCTCTTCCAAAGTTTCTCTTTGCAGGGTTGTTTCATATGGTTCACCGCTTCTGACATGACCCCCAACACTTTTGCAATATTTGTTAGGGTTTTCATCTTTATCTCCTCTTTTTATCACATAAAGTTGACCTTGTGAATTTGAAAGCATTAAGTGTACAACAGGAACTGCAAAAGGTGAGTCTCTATGCTTATAAGAATAGTCTTTCATCTCTCTTAAAAGAAGTTCTTTTTCCAAGGTCTTTACTAATTGTCCTTCTTCATCAAATGCGTCAAGTAATTCTCCCATTGTTTTCATTATATAGTAGTTACTTATATATAAATGTTGTGTATATTTTTTATAAATAATACCAATTTATTATAAATATAGCAACGGCACTAAATTTTTATAATTAATAATGCCGTTGCTATATACGAGGAACTGCAGCAAACACACAACATTTTTGTTATAATAATGATGTGTTTGCTACATAGGACGAACTAAACAATTTAGATAAGGATATTTAGTTCGTCCACTATAAACTAAATTGATACAATTATTTAGTTCCTCCACTACATTTATATAACGGATAAGATTTATAGCAATCTATGGATATTGCAATAATTATCTCCAAAACCGACGAAGCAGGAATGAACATTTATGCACACCTAACAAAACTTTTAGAAAATTTCAAACATCAAAATATAATCCTTAGCCTTCATCTTATAGAAAAAGAGCACATTCACGCAGAACTTCTCGACAAAGAAATCAATGCTGATATTTTTATCTTTGCAACGAAACATAAAAGCGAGGCTGACAAAAAAACATTATGCGTGCATTCTATTGGCAATTTTAGCCATGATAACTATTTTGGAGGTAAGCAGAAGACTTTGGTTAAAACTTCGCCATATCTTATGAAACAGCTTTTTTGCGAGATGAAAAAACTGAAAACAGAATATCAGCAGCAATTTCCTTTACTTTCTGAATTTGACGTTACAGTTGAGCAAACACATCATGGGCCATACTTAGAAAAGCCAGCATTGTTTATAGAAATCGGTTCAACAGAAAAAGAATGGAAACTTCCTGAAGCAGGTGAAATAATTGCAAAAACAATTTTTAATGTTTTCTCAACAGTTAATGTTCTGGACATAAGTTTTCATTATAAAACAGCATGTATTCTTGGCGGAGGCCATTACAGTCAGATTGCAAACAAAATTCTGGAAAAAACAGAACTTTGCATTGGCCACATTTGCTCAAAATATGCATTAGAGCATCTCAATGAAAATTTAATTAAACAAATGAAAGAGAAAAGCAGTGCAGATTTCTTTGTTATTGACTGGAAAGGATGCGGAAAAGAGAAAGAAAGGGTTGTCAGCTTATTGGATAAATTAAAATTCGAATGGAAGAAGAGCAAGGATATTCTGCATGAAGAGTAAATTAATAAATTATTAAAATCTTGGTTAGGTAGAGTATGTGCATAGCTTTTTCAAGGATTATGCTGCTGCCTAAAATTTGTTTTCTGAGCAGTTTTATTCGTAAGACATAAGGTAACCGAAAACAAAAGATATATACAAATGGAATTAGTTTTCGAACAAACTAATTCCATTTGTATATACAAAAGTCCTTAATTTTTGTTCGGAAGCTAAGGACTTTTAGTATATTCGTTGCAATTGCAGAGAATAAATTATAAAGTTTTCGGCGAAGAAAACTGGCAGTAGCATAATCCCTATGAGAGCTATGCACATACTAGGTAGACAAAGTTATTTATAGATAATGTATCTCCCTTATAAAACTCTAAAATCTAACTAACTTTGACACATCGCCAAAATCTTATATTTGTTTAGTAAATTTCTTTTTTCTCAATATCTTTTTATTGCTCTTTATCTTATCTACGGCTCTCAATACGTTTGTGGGACGCAGTCCCCCGTCTTATGAAAAATTTTTAAAGTTTTTTTTAAAGTGATATAAAAAAAATTAATTATTATAATGAATGAATGGCTTCATCTTAGTAACTAAGCAAATTAGTTTCTTAACATCAAACAAACAATTTCTAAATAAAGAACCTAAACTCTTAGAACTTCATAAACAAAAAATAAAAAAAAGAAGTAAAAAATAACTAATTACTTCTTGGCACCAGGAGCCCCAGGCGCACCTTCAGCAACTTTTTCTTCAGGCATTAATTCGTTGACAATAATCATTGGTATCTCTGCTTCTATCAACTTCTTCCTGATTTCTCTCTTCTCTTTGCCTGCCATGCTTGCAATAATCTGCTTGGCTTTCTCTTCGAATTCTGTCTTTCTCTTTATCATTTCTTCCTGCAGTCTCTTCTTCTCTTCTTCTAATTGCTTTAATTCTTCTGCACTTAACTCTGTCTTTCCTAGAGAAATTTTATCTTTCCAAGCGCCTTCATTAATCTTTAGAATAGCATCATGCGCGGGCATGCCTTCAACCATAACACCCATTGACTGGCATGTTCCGATTATTTCTTTGACTCGAGAAAAATTATCTTTGCCAAGCAAAGAATCCTGTTTCATTTTTGAAACCTTTATTGCCTGCTCAATCTTGATATCAGCAACCTTATCTAACAATGGGTTAGCTGCGCCTTTTTCAATGCCTGCTTCTTTTTTGACAAGCGCTGAAGCAGGAGGAGTTCCTACAGTAACCTCAAACTTCTTAGTGTCTTTATCTACAATAACTTTGATAGGAACCTGCATTCCTTTGAAATCAGCTGTTTTTTTATTAATTTCAGCAATAACTTGGCCGATATTAATGCCCATTGGACCTAACGCTGGACCAAGTGGTGGGCCTGCTGTGGCTTTTCCGCCTTCAACTAATGCTTCAATTACATCTTTTGCCATGATTATAACCTCGTTGAATCTTATTTATTATATCTTGATTATATGTGCGTAACAATATGTGCGTAACATCTTTCAGAACCAATTATCTCTTTAAAAAGCTTTCGTTTGAAAAATTGATTTTTTCATTAGCTTATTAAATAATATTTGTTCTATTGGTGTCTTACTAAATAATGCTTGCTAGCAAAACTCTTGACGAAAGATAAATGTAGGAACTGATAATAATAGTCGAAACTGATAATAATAATTAGAGATTAACAGATTATTGTTGGTTTAAACAACACTCACTTTTTCAATCCAAAAAACTCAATTGCTTTTTCTGACATTGCTTGATCTTGTTTGCAAAGGCAGGAATATAATTCGTGAAGTTCTGAAGGAACAGAGCCAATAAATCCCATTGCATGCAGTAATTCTTCTACTGTTTCTCCTCCTGCTAAATAAACACCAGTTTCTTGTGGAGGCATAACCTTTCCTTTAGAAAGAATATAAACAGATGTTAGTAGAAAGTCACGAATAGAAACATCTTTTTGGACATATTCTAATTGTGATTCATGGCTAATAATATTACCATCAAAAACAAGTTTGATTCTAGGATCAGATGATCTTTGTACTATTTCGTTTATTCTTCCAATGTAAAGATGTGCACAATGGTTACCGAGTTCTGCTATTACAGCTTCATCACCATAAGTTACTTCATCACTACCATCCATAAATCTGTCTTCTCCAAGCTCTAAGTAAGAGAGTCCACATTCCTGAAATCTGCATACTACAGCAGTAGTCTGTCCACGAAAAGCTTCAACAAAGGCATTTAGGCGAAGAAGATTTACTTCAGTTTGTCGTCTACACTGCTCAGCGTTACTATAATACCATGTCATTTCCTTTGCAAGAAGTGTAGTTTCTTCTAGTGTTAAAACCATAACATTTAGAAAAAGAGAAGGACTATTTATGTTTTTTGTTTTTTAAATGTAAATTTCTTTAATCTTTTCTTTATGTTATTTTATTAAACGGAACCCTTCCAGCCATTTATGGCAGGGCTTACGGTCAACTTTTCTCCTCGTCAATAATTTGTCGATTGTCGAAAAGGTTGCCCTCTCCGACAGAAATTTGTTCGGCTTTTGAGAAAACGCGAAAAAGCCTCCAAATTTCTGTCGTCGTAGCCCGCCATGGCTGGAAGGGTTCTACACGCTTGGAAAAATTAATAAATTCCTTTTTGTTCTTTCTTGGCATGTCCAACAAAGTTCATGAAAAGTTAAATAAAAACTCTGATAAAGATAATTATAATAAAACTAATTGCTGCAAAACAACATATTATGATAACATCTCAAAAAGCTATGAAGAGCTTCATAAAGAAGAGCAATTAAATAAAATCAACCTCATTAAAAAGCATATTAATATCAAGCCAAACTCAAAGATTCTTGATTTGGGATGCGGCCCTTATTTTAGCGAATGGCATAAAGACAAAAACAATAAAAATTTAGACTGCGAGGTTACAGGTTTAGACCCAAGCAACGAACTCCTTAAAATTGCAGCAAAAAAAGGAATAAACCCTGTTCTGGGAAAAGCAGAATCACTGCCTTTTTCAAATAATTATTTTGATTATATCTTTTCAATTACAGCAATACATAATTTTGATGATGCTGAAAAGGCATTAAAAGAAATAAAAAGAGTTATCAAGAAAAGCGGAAAAATTGTTATAACCATCCTAAAAACCTCTGCGAAAAAAGAAGCGATTACAAGATTAATTAGAAAACATTTTAATATTACCAAACTTATTGAAGAAGATAAGGACATTATAATAATGGGTACTAACTTTTAGGTGCTGGGTGCTAGTTCTAGGTGCTAGCAACGAACAATTATCGCCACCAGCACCTAGCACCCAGAAGCTAGCACCTAGTATGAGGTGAAATCATGGCGCGAGTTTACGGCACAATGCAGACAGCCCTTGTAACATGCAGAGAAGAATTAGAAGTTTTTGGCAAAACAAAACAAATTGACAATATTATCACAGTTGACTGGCATATGCCGTGCAGTTTTGAGCCGTTTCTTTACGCAATATGTATCGGCAAAACAAGAACAAGCTACCAAATTATAAAGAAAAGCAAATGTTTTGTTGTGAACTTTATTCCTTTCACGCTTAAAGATGCAGCATGGTTCTGCGGCAGGCATTCTGGAATGCATCACGACAAATTTAAGGAAGCAAAACTTACAAAGATAGAGTCTCACCACTTAGACTGCCCAAAAATAAAAGAGGCAATAGGTTATATTGAATGCAATGTCATCAATGAAATTGAAACAGGCGATCATGTAATATTCGTCGGCGAAGTGACACACCAAGAATTAAAAAGCGACGAGAAAAGATTGTTTCATAACGGCGAAAATATGTTTATGACGACGCAATGATTTATTAATATTCTAAGCGTAAATCCAGCAAGTGCCAATAATTAATATAATAACGTGCACTTGCGGCCTACCTTCAGGTAGGGGATGTAAGCGATACGTT
>JAGVYH010000026.1 GCA_018303325.1 Candidatus Woesearchaeota archaeon | reverse complement strand
CGCAAAACTTGGGAAAATGTCAGCTGGTTGGACATCCTCACTACGTTCGGAGTCCAACTAACATAGACTATTAAAAGAAATAACGCCAGCGCCAGGATTTGAACCTGAAAGTCCTTGCGGACAGTCGCTGTCGAGGCGACCGCACTACCAGATTATGCGACGCTGGCATGAGTGAAACGAATGACAGCGTCGCGACCAAAGACAACTTCTTTGTGTATGCGACGCTGGCATAAGTAAGTAAGGTTTTGTTTTAGGTTTATTTAAATGTTTAGATTAAAAACTCCTTGATACCAATTTCATAATATTAATAAGATGGGCATAGTTTCTAAGAAATCAAATAATAATCACATCAGCTGAGGTGAAAACATGATGAATGCTCTTGATCAATTAAAACAATACACTGTTGTTGTCGCAGATACAGGCGATATAAATTCAATTAAACAATATCAGCCAAGGGATGCAACAACAAACCCTTCTTTGATGCTTAAGGCAGCGCAAATGCCACAGTATGATGCTCTTTTTCAGGATGCAGTAGATTATGGAAAACGAGTAGCAGCAGATACAGACGAACTAGAAGTTTCTTTAGCACTTGACAAATTATATGTAAACTTTGGAAAAGAAATATTAAAGATTATTCCAGGAAGAGTTTCAACTGAAGTTGATGCAAGCCTGTCTTTTGATGTTGAAGGTACAATAAGAAAAGCTATCTCTTTAATCTCATTATATCGAGAAGAAGGGATTGATAGAGATAGAGTTCTTATAAAAGTAGCAGCAACTTGGGAAGGCATACAGGCAATTAATGAGCTTGAAAGAGAATGTATACATACAAATTCAACACTTCTGTTTAGTTATATACAAGCAGTTGGAGTTGCGCAAGCTAACGGAACATTAATATCTCCTTTTGTCGGAAGAATTATGGACTGGTACAAGAAAAACACAGGAAAAGATTATTCAGGAAATAATGATCCTGGTGTGATTTCTGTCAAAAGGATTTATAATTTCTTAAAAAAGTATGATTATAAAACAGAAGTGATGGGTGCAAGTTTCAGGAATTGCGGAGAAATCTTAGAACTTGCTGGATGTGATCTTTTAACTATTTCTCCTGAATTGCTCAGAGAATTGCAGCATATGGAACTAAATGTGCATTGTGTTCTCTCTGCAAAATCTGCGCAGGCAGAATGCAAAGATGAGGATGAGACTGTTGATGAAAAATTGTTTAGATGGGCAATGAATGAAGATGCTATGGCAACAGAGAAGCTTGCAGAGGGGATTAGAAATTTCAATAAAGACGCAAGAACATTAGAAAAATTGATAGGGAAAAAGATGTTTGGATAAATATAAGAGAACTCCTAAAATTCTCACAAACTATATAAAGTTAACACCTCTTCTAGCAATTCATGGTTTTGGATCCACAACAGGTTACTAAAAAAAAAATTATTGAATTTATCAAACAATACACTAATCATAAATATGTTGTGTTGACTAATTCTGGTGATTTAGCCATTTATGCTGCAATGTATTATTTGAGCAAAGAAGGGTATGAGCAGTTAATTATTCCTGACCAAGGCGGATGGTTAAGCTACAAGAAATTTCCTGTACAGCTTAATTTGAAGATTGTCGAGATAAAAACAGACCAGGGCGTTATCTTAATCGATGAGCTGGAAAAAGTTTGTATTTCAAGCAGTACAAAAAACACAAAGACAGCGTTAATCATTACAAGTTTTGGCGGATATTATGCAGAGCAGCCATTATCTGAAATTTCTAAAATATGCAAAACATACGATGTTCTTCTCGTTGAAGATACCAATGCAATCGGCGATAAAATAATTAAAGCAAATAAACAAATAACTAAAATCAATAAATATAGGCTGTGCAATGGCAAACTTTCAGATATAATTGTCTGTAGTTTTGGCAAGTGGAAGGTTGTGAATAATTATCATGGCGGCTTTATCAGTTCAAATAATAAAGCAGTTATAAATAATATAAACAGTACAAAAGAGATAGCAGATAAAATAAAGCCGGTTAATATGGATTATGAAAAATTGCTTGGCAATCTTGAAACTGCGCATGAAAGATTAAATTTTCTTATTGAAACATGCAATCAGATAAAACAAGAATTAAATAAAATTGGAGTAAATGTGTTTCATAAAGATAAACGAGGAATTGTCGTCATTACGGAATATGATGATAAAGTAATAGATTACTGCAAGAAAAATAATTTAGAATATACTGTCTGCCCCAGATATATACGTGTTAACGAGAAGGCAATATCTATTGAAGTGAAAAGAATTGAAAGATAGGTCTATTTATTTCGTTCCTGGCATGTCCAACTCGTTCACTAAGATAAATTAGTAAGTCATTAGTCGTAAGACGTGAAACAGTATTAAACGAACATCATAAGTCGACGTACTACGTCAAACGTTTAACGTCAAACTATTTTTTTCATGAGACGGGGGACTGCGTCCCACAAACGGGTGGAGAGCGGTAAAGATACATTAATCAGCTAAACAAATATAAAGACAGTAACTAATAACAAATGTAATTAAAAGAGATAGATATGATAAAAGATTTTGAGCCTAGACTGTACCAGCAGACTATTTTTGCAACTGCAGCTGAGAAGAACACGTTAGTTGTGCTTCCGACAGGAATGGGAAAAACACACATCGCCTTAATGTTAGCATCCCACCGATTAAGCCAGTATCCATTATCAAAGATACTTATTCTTGCTCCGACAAAACCATTGGTTGAGCAGATTATGGGAGTTTTCAAAAAGCATTTAGATTTTCCTGACGAGAAAATAACAATGTTTACCGGTTTTGTAAAACCAGAAGAAAGAATAAGCTTATGGCAGAAATGCCAGATTATTGCTTCCACCCCCCAATCTATTGAAAATGATATAATGGGAGGGAAGATAAAATTAGACGAGGTTTCCCTGCTGGTTGTTGACGAAGCGCACAGGGCAGTTGGAGATTATAGTTATTGCTGGTTAGCTAAACAATATGAGAAATTAGCAAAGTATCCGAGAATATTGGCATTAACAGCGTCGCCGGGAAGCGAGCTTGAAAAGATAAATGAAGTCATTGCAAACCTTTTCATTGAAGAGATTGAAGTAAGGATAGACACTGATCCAGACGTAAGCCCTTATGTTCAGGATGTGCAGATTAATTGGGTAAAGCTTGAACTTCCTGAAGAATTAAAAGTTATACAAAAATATCTGAAAGACTGTTATAAAGGAAAATTAAAAGACATTGAAAGTTTAGGATATCTTGATGAAACACAGCTGAATCTGGAAAACAAATCAGACTTGTTAAGATTGCAGGGGCATTTACAGTCAGAATTAGCGCAGGGAAACCGAGATTTCAGCGTCATGAAATCACTAAGCATTGCAGCAGAGGCAATTAAAGTTCAGCATGCACTTGAGCTCCTTGAAACACAGGGCATGACTGCATTATCGCTTTATTTAGAAGATATTCAAACACAGGCAAAAACCTCAAAAGTGAAGGCTGTGCAAAATCTCGTCAGAGATTTGTATTTCAGAAGCGCATTGATAAAGACAAGAAGCCTTATTGACAAAGAAGTAGAGCATCCAAAGATTGAGAAATTAAAAGAAACAGTTAAAGACAGGATTAAAAATGACGACGGCACAAACAAAGATTACAAATTAATTATATTCAGCCAGTATAGAGACACATGCCAGAAGATAGTAGAGGAGCTGACAAATATGAACATAACCGCAAAATTGTTTGTCGGACAGGCAAACCGAAGACAAAAAGGGCTTACACAAAAGCAGCAGATTAAAATTTTGGAGCAGTTTAAAGATGACCAATTCAATGTTCTTGTTTCAAGTTCTGTCGGCGAAGAAGGTTTGGATATTCCACAGGTTGATGAAGTCATATTTTACGAGCCTATTCCGTCTGCTATACGGCAGATTCAGAGAAAAGGAAGAACAGGAAGGCAGGAAAAGGGAAAAGTTACTATATTTGTAACAAGTGATACAAGAGATGTTGGATACAGATGGAGCGCGTTCCACAAAGAAAAAAAGATGTACAGGAATTTAAAGGATATTAAAAAAAGATTAATCTTTGCTGATCTTGAAAAAGGTGGAAAGAAAGAAGTTACATTAAACAAATTCATACCTGAACCTGAAAAAGTAAAATTGTTTGTTGACCACAGGGAAAAAGGAAATCATGTAATGAAGGAATTGCTTGAGCTTGGTGCATCTATCCAGTTGGAGCAGTTAGAGATTGCAGACTACCAAGTAAGCAAAAATGTAGGTGTTGAATTTAAGACACAGGAGGATTTTATCGAGAGTTTGATCGACGGGAGATTGTTCAAACAATTGAAAGAGATGAAAGACAATTTCCTGAAGCCATTGATAATTGTCGAGGGCACAAGCGATATTTATTCCATAAAAAATATTCACCCAAATTCTATCAGAGGAATGCTCGCAAGCATTGCTGTTGATTTTAATATTCCTATACTGTATTCTAAAACATTCAAAGATACGGCTGCATTATTAATTGCTATTGCCAAGCGCGAACAGGAAAAAGAATATGGCAGAGATTTTGAGGTTCATGGGAGCAGAAAACCAGCATCATTCAGAGACCAGCAGGAATATATTGTCAGTGCCATGCCTGGTGTCGGCCCTAATTTGGCAAAACAGCTGCTTGAAAAATTCAAAAGTGTAAAAAATATAGTTAATGCCTCTGAAGAAGAGCTTAAACAAACAGAAAAAATCGGCGAGAAAAAAGCAAAGGATATTAAAGATATTGTTGAGAAGGATTATTGAGATTATTTGTTCTATTATTTTAGAGTATTGATATTATTGATTTTATTATATCTTTGTTTTTGTTAGTTTATCATTAGACTTGTTAGTTCATCATTAATTTTGCCAAAAGTTTTTTGCTTCTTATGAAAAGTTTCCGATAAAGATTTCTCGCTTTAAATATGGTTTTCGGATTCTGTGCTTTTTAATGTTTCTCGTCGGAAAATTTGCGGAAAAAACGCAATCGAATTTATTAATGAATAAAGTCAATATACTATTAATGAACCAAAAACAAGATATAGCTGCTCTCTCTTTTGTATTAGACTCAAACATATTTATCTCTGCTTTGATTAAAGATGGAATCACTAGAAAGATTATACTCCAAAGCGGTTTTTATTTCTATGCGCCATATACTTTTTTGGATGAGATAAATAAACATAAAGAAGAAATAATCCAAAAAGCAGATATTTCAATGTCAGATTTTAAGATAACTTTCTCTTTTCTTCTCGATAAAATAGTGATTGTTCCACTTTTTGATTATAACCCTTTTTTTAATGATGCAGAACAGATTATGAAAAACATTGATATTAGTGATTCTTCATTCCTTGCTTTGGCACTTGCTATGGGTATCCCTATATGGAGCAATGATACTCATTTCAGAAACCAAAATCAAATAACTGTATATCAAACAAAAGAGATAATTAATCTATTTTTTCTTGAATAATTCTTTATGGCGTCCATAGATTCCTTTGTTTATCTTCCTGCCAATCTCTATTGCATCTTCTTCAGTCAGCTTTGAGTTTGCAAGAATCTTGTCCATCATCTCAAGCTTTTCAGCCTGTGTCATGATTGCTTTTCTTGCAACCTCGCTCCACTTGATGTGGCCATGCTTCTTCATCAGTGTATGAAGGTCTTCAGGAATTGCCAATGTCATGTTTACCATTGTTTCGCCCCGTTAAATTATATATTTAAGTTATTTAAGTAACCTAAGTATAATAAGTAGACTTATATTTATATTTTTCGGTTATTTTGGCAAGGTTCAACCAATCACTCCTTTGCCATCTTCCAGATTATATTAAAGAATTGCTTGTAGTTTTCTGCAAGGTGTTTGTTCTTTATTTTTATGACCAATGGTTGTTCGCTCCATGTCACAATCATTACAGTATCGCCGTAGAAATGCGTTGTTGACGGACCGTCGTACAATTTATCAATGAACCTTATCTTTGCGCCAGGTATTAAATATAGTTTTGTTCTCAGCTCTCGGCATTTTTCTGCGTAAATCATTAACATCGGAATTTTTCTTTTGTAAATCTGCATATGCCAATATTTCTGGTATTCTGGCAGGTATTTCTGAAAATTGCCCTGCGCACCTAAAGCATAGAATGTTTCTTTCTGTCGTAGAACTTCTTCCATCACTGTTTTTAGACCTTGTTTTCCTTGATATATCTCTGCCTCTTGTTTTTCTTTGCTGAGTTTTTTTAATCCGTCCATCTCCGGCTTTATTTTTTTAAAAACATCTTTCTGCTCATCCAATTCTTTTTGTTTTTCTTCTAAAATTACTTCAAATCTTTCAGGCTGTGCAGCTTCATAAAATCTTTTTCCTTCTTTAATGATATAACTAACCAAACCTTTTTCTATTAATCGATCTAATACATCATAAACAGTTGCACGGTGCAATTCTGCCTTTTTAATGACAGGGGTTACATGCGTCGAGCCTAATCTTAACAGTATCATATATATCTTTGATTCTGTTTCTGTTAAACCCAGTTTTTCTAATATTTTGTATTCCATCTTGTAACCATTTTTATTTATAATTTACATCTTAAAACTTCCAGCCAACCATGGAGGGAGATTATTTTATATAAATTATTTCTGATTAATATTTTTACTGAAAAGCACCACCACAACTGACGGAAGATGGTCAAAGCTCATTTCATTCGCTTTGCCCTACGCGACATCCCGAAGGGACAACCCCTGTCGCGTCTGCGTCAGTGGTGGTGCTTTTCAAATTATACTATTTTTGAATAATCTAACAACAATGGCGGTGGCGAGTCGGGGGACGCCCCCGTCGGGGTGGCGAGCAGGGCAAATTCCTTCGGAATTTGACCGTCACCCGCCATTATTGTTGTTGGATTTGACTATCTTCTTCATGTCAGCGTCTTTTCTTATCAATCTACAAAGGAGATTATTAAACAAATATATAAATTTTATCTTTGTCGTAATGTAACATGACTACTAATGTTTAAATAGAAGTATATGTCACTACTATTCAATAGATTTGATGTTTGGAGGATAATGAATCATGGCATATTTTAATTCAAAAACAAATAATTCAGTTTCATGCATTGAGCTGTTGAAAGGCATTTACAATGCCACAAAACAAAACAAGCAAGAATTTGAAATGAATGACGAAAACGAAGAGAACGGCTCGAAAATACATATCAGGCTAATCACTGAGAAAACAGATTATGAATGCGGGATACTGGATTGATAAAAATGATAACATTTTCAGTCGCAACAAACTTTGAACCAAACCTGCTTGAGAAAATTGCAGAGCTTAACGAGAAACATAAAGATAAAGCTAGAATTGTCGAGGTGTATGGCTCTGTTCCTGGAATGTTCTTAGGCAGCTGTAGAGTTAAAGGTCAATTGCCTGTAATTTCAGAAGAGCAATTAAAAGAACATATAAAAACAAGCCATGACTTTGGAATAAAGTTTAATTATACAATGAATGCAAATATCTCAACAGAGTTTAGAGTTGAGAGAGCATTTAGGAATTATTTTTTATTACCTGTATTAAAACTGAATGAGTGGGGTGTAAACTCAATCACTGTTGCAGATGTCTCTTTATTGAATTTTCTTTTGGATTATACAGTAAATCATAATTTGCCAAATATTAGTCCATCATTGGTTATTGGTATAGACAAACTTCCAATTATAGTAAATTATTTTAAAGAGGGTATAACAGTTGTTATGCTGAATCAGCATACTGTTAATAGAAACAAAAGTTTACTAGAAGAGGTTAATAATATGCTGCGTGGCTTACATGATAATGAATTTAGAGATAAGACTGTTTCTCTTTACGCAAATGTCTCCTGCTTAAACCACTGCCCGATAAGAGATATTCATTATGATTTTCTCTCGCGAGTTTCAATGTTATCTCTTCCTTATTCCACATCATCAGTAGATCCTTTCATGCTCTGGTGCAGTGATGTTTATCTGAAAAATCCAGTTGAATTACTGAAAAGCCCATTTATCCGTCCTGAAGATACAGAATATTACGGACAATTTGGCATAACGCATTTTAAGCTTTCTGACAGAAGAGAGCCGACAGATGCACTGGTTGAATTGTATGATGCATACATGACAGGAGAATTTCATGGAAACTTATTTGATTTATTATTCAGATCTGGTAGGAAATGGACAAATGCTGTTCACGGATGCAGTCATGCACATATTGATATCCCAAACATTCATATCGATAATAACAAATTGACAGAAATGAGATTTATCGAGAATGTTATGTCTTTGAAAGGAGAAGATTTACAGGCATTTTACATCCAAGCAACAAAAAGAGCAGTGAGAATAGAAATGATTTAATTGAAATGAAAAATAATAAAATAGCGAGGTAAACAAAATGACAAACAAATTGGTAGACGAGTGGGAATTACACGACATAGGCAGAACCTTATGTTCGCCAATTGAAGGATTGTATGAATGTGTTGAACAATTTGCGCATAAATTCTACTCAACACAGAGAGCAGATGAATTAGTTCAATCTTCAAGATTGAGAGAAGAAAGAGGCACAACACCCCAGCAGGATTTCAGTGATTTCTGCAATATCTGGGTAAAAACTATTGAAGGCGGAGATTTTCAGTTAAAGCCAAAGGCCTCACAGGCAGAGCTAGTAATTCCTGGCACTGTCGTATACAAAGATGCAGTTGAATATTTAGTGCAGGCAAAAAAACATGGAATGAAGATTGGTGTTCTTACATCGGGAACCCTAGCGTTTAATGTTCATATGCTTAAAGCTGCACTGCCAGAGCCAGTTGTTATCGGCGGAGGCGAAGGAAGAAGTGACAGCGACGGAAAAACAATAGACAATCTCGCAGATCTTGTTGACAGGCAGTTTAGAGGCGAAGAATGGGGCGACAAAGACCAACCAGAATCTCTCAACAGAATTTACGATGAGCTCGCTAAACAGAGCGGTACAGCTTACATTGTTTTTGACGACAAGATTACTGTTTGCGAAGCTGTTCTTTCTGCTTATGACCGAAAAACAAGGGTTGTGTTAATGGACAGGGAAGGGAAATGTCAAAAAATTCCTAATATTAACAATCCGTTTAGGTGTCATGAAGATGAATTAAAAGCTCTTGGAACCTTTGATGAATTATCTGACAAGCAGAAAAAAGTAGTGAGATTACATAGCAGAAACGGAAAACTTCATCCTTACGATGGTGGTTTAGAATTTCCTAGATTTGAAGTTGATACAGACTATTCTGCTTTTTTAAGAAGGCAGATTAGCTATGAAGATCACATGAATGAATAATTGTGATATAAAATAAAAGTGCAACAAGACACTCATCATTAAAGTAATAATATAGTCACGGACATTAATAATTGAATATAAATTCCGTGACTATATACGTGGACTTTAACACTATTGATACAGATATTAAAGTCCACCACTATGGGTACAGCAACATGGCATGGAAACCTCTCGGAACTCGTAAATCATACTTTTTTCGCAATTTTTTGATTTATGAAGCTATGCAAAGAAAGTTTTTTGATGATATTAGTATAACGCATCCTAATTTGCTGACTTACCGAGAGCAAATGTTTTTTACACATCATGACGACAAGGAAGGCAATAAAGAATTTGGAGAATTCCTGCTGAAAAGATGTAAAAATGATAAACAATTTATCAGTTATGTTGTTGACAGCGGTATAATATCAGCAAAAAAAATAATGCGCTTTGGCAAATGGCTTTATTCCAAAGATTTATCTAAGTACAATAATAAGCAGTTAGCCAAATTCTTGAGGGGGGTTTCAGAAACCTACATGAATTTATTTCCTTATTTTTCAACAACTGTTTTTGTCGACAGGATTGAAAAGGAAGTATTAACCTTTCTTGAGAATAATATTGAGAATAGTATTGAGGAGAATAAAGAGAAGAATAGAGGGGGGAATAGAGAGGATAATGGTGAAAAAAATAGTATCAGCGCAAATGCATTAGACAGAAATAATGCTAAAAACAAAGAAAATGATGCTAAAAAAAAACAAAAGATACAAAGCGTGTTTATGAAATTAATAACGTCTGATAAATTCAGTATCATCATGCTGGAACAAATTGAATTTCTTGAAATGGCTGCTAAGACTGAAGAGATGATTAAAGCCCATCATGAAAGATTCTTTTGGCTGCCAACAACAGATGAATCTCCGGCATGGACAGTTGATTATTTTATGGAAAAAGCAGGGCTTAAAGAGAGGGATTATAAAAAAAAAAGTGATGCTATTCGTGAAACACAGCAGAAAAATCAGAAGGAGAAAAATGAAATTATCAAAAGATTAAATCCACCAACACATATCAGACAATGTATCAGGATGTTAGAAGAATTTACTTGGCTCAGGCTTTATTCAAGAAATATCTTTAATTTCGCGCTTGCTCATTCAGAGCCTTTGTTTGAGGAGATCTCAAAAAGGGCAAGTATCTGCAGTAATGTTATTAAGAATGATGTTATTAAGAATGATGTTATTAATAGTGAAGTTACAGGTAATGATGTTATAACTATCGAGGATATTAAATTCTGCACGCCTTATGAATTAAGGGATTTCTTAGTTTATGGCAAAGAATTAGATAAAGCGCTAATTGAACAGAGAAAAGAAGCTGTTTTATTTATTTACAAGAACGGAAATTTTTCTTCGTATACCGGCAAAGAAGCAAAAAGAGTATATAATTTAGAAGTTGAAAAAAATACAGTAACTGTCAAAAAATCACATAAACAATCTAAAACTAAATCATTGTTAGAAATCAAAGGTGTTGTTGTTAGTTCTGGCAATCAACCTAAAAATATAGAAAAAGATGGAAAGATAGAAGAAAGTGGAAAGATAGAAGAAAGTGGAAAGATAGAAGAAAGTGGAAAAATAAAAGAATGTAGAAAGATAAAAGGCACAGTAAGAATAGTTTTAACAACAGAAGACGGCAAAAAATTAAAAGAAGGCGACATTCTAGTTGCAAGAAACACAAACCCTAATTTGATAGATGCGCTTGTAAAGGCAAAAGCAATTATTACAGATGAAGGCGGCATAACTTGCCATGCAGCAATTGTTTCAAGGGAGCTTGGAAAACCATGCATAGTTGGAACAAAGATTGCAACAAAAGTGCTTAAAGATGGAGATGTTGTTGAATTGGATATTGGAAAAGGGAGTGTCAATAGATTGAGTAATGGTATTTGAGCATAATTAGATAATAGAGATTTGTGATCTTCTTAATATGGACTTCATAAGAATCATTAAGGATTACATATATTATTAAGGATTACTATAATAAATATATAAAATCGAAATATTTATAAATAATCTTCCTAATATAGTGGATGAACTAAATAATTGTATCCATTTAGTTTAGTTCCTCGTATATAGGCACGGAATTTTATGCTCAATTATTAATGTCCGTGCCTATAGAATTGATTAGTCAAAGATAATGGAAGATTAGTTAGAAGATTAGTCAAGTATAATAGAAAAATGAGATGGTGAATTAATAAAAGATGGTGGAAGGAACCCCTTTTGGGAATGTAATAGTATTCCTTGAAAAATTAGGAGTATATGATATAGTCTTGCCTTTCTTGTTAGTTTTTACAATAGTATTTGCTGTTTTTGAAAGAACAAAGGTTTTTGGAACAGAAGAGGTTGATGGTGTAAAATATTCCAGAAAGAATCTAAATGCAATGGTTGCTTTTGTGATAGCATTCCTTGTTGTTGCAAGCTCACAGCTTGTTGGCATTATAAACAAAAGCCTTTCGAGATTGGTTTTATTAATTCTTGTCAGCATCAGCTTCCTTGTATTAATAGGCACATTTTTTTCAGAGAAGGAAGAAGTTATTCTTGAAGGGGGCTGGAGAACATTTTTCATGGTAATTATGTTCATTGGCGTTGTTCTGATTTTTATGAGCTCAATCGATACAAAGAGTGGGAAATCGTGGTTAGGTTATCTTATTGATTATCTCAAAGAAAATTTCGGAAGCACAGGTGTAAGCTCTGTTGTGCTTATTATAGTTATCATTGTTTTTATGTTGTATATTATACAAGAACCAGGAAGTGGAAAGAAAGAAGGTAAAAAAGAAAAAGACGAGCATGGTAGTGCTGCTCACCATTAATTTATTTTATTATAATTATAGTATACAACCAGCAATAATGTTCGATTATTTTGTGCTTTTAGTACATAATCAACGATAAATATCAATAAAACAATTATTAAATGATGAAGAGAATAATATGTGGAGGATGAGAATATGCCTTATAATACAGCGTCAAATTTTCTAATTTGGCTGGAAAGTGTTGGTTTAACAGATGCAATTTTACCCTTTTTGTTAATATTTACTGTTATTTTTGCAGTATTCCAAAAAACAAATATATTCGGAACAAATAAAAAGAACATGAACGTAATGGTATCATTAATCATATCTTTGCTTACTGTTGTTCCGCATGTAATGCGCAGATATCCGCCACAGTCAGATCCAGTTGCAATTATGAATAAAGCACTGCCCAATGTTTCTGTTCTTGTCGTTGCAGTTATAATGGCATTATTATTAATAGGTATCTTTGGAGGCCAAGCCAGTTGGATTGGCGGCACTTTCTCAGGAATAATTGCAATATTGGCATTTATTGCAGTAGTTTACTTTTTCGGTTCAGCAGCAGGCTGGTGGAAGAATGTAACATCTGCATGGTGGAGCAATGATGTAACTGTCGCGATAATTGTTATCCTTATCTTTGCAATAGTTATTTATTTCATCACAAAAGAAGATACAAGTGCGCAGCAAACAGGCGCATTTAGAAATGTAGTTGACGAGATTGGCAACTTTTTCAGAGGCGGCGGTGGAGGACACCATTAATTAATATTAATAATTATCATGAGTTATTGTTTGTAACCAACAATAATTGATGCATTAATATAAAATATACTGAGTAAATATAATTATTTAGTTTGTTAAAGTCAAAAAAAAGAGGACAATAAAAATGGCAACACCAGCACTTGATGTAAGCTTATTAAGTTATTTTTCACCAGTAATGGTTTTTATTTTTATCTGGGTCTTTGTATACGCATCATTCCATTATACAAAGATATTTGGAGATAATAAAATACTTGCAGGGATAATTGGATTTGTTGTCGGTGTTATTTTCCTGACTGTTTCTTCTCTTACACAGGTAGTTATGGTAATAGCGCCTTGGTTCACTGCATTATTTGTTTTTCTGATATTTACGATTGTTGTGTTCAAAATATTTGGAGCAACAGATGACAATATTAGATCAGTAATAAAGACTAATTCCACACTGCAATGGACACTTATAATCTTGTGCTTAATTATTGCAATTGCTGCATTATCTGCTGTGTTTGGTCAGAGAACACTTGAATTTACAGAAGGATTAACACCAGCACAAGAAGGAACTATTACAGTTGGAAGTTCAGGAGAGGAAATAACAATAGGAGCTCCTGGAGCACAATCCCAAGGCGGTTCAACAGCAACAGGAAGTTTTGGCAAGAATCTCTCGGCAACATTATATCATCCTAAAATATTAGGTTTAATTTTCATACTAATTATTGCATCATTGACAGTTGCAATGCTAAGTCAGAAAATGGCACCTTCGTAGCTGTAATAAGAATAATTAAAAAAATATTTAAATAGATACGAACTTTTCAATAAAAATGATTCCAACAAAATGTTTTTTAACAAAAGGAGTAGGTGTGCATAAAGACAGACTAGCATCTTTTGAAGCAGCGCTTAGAAGCGCAGGAATAGAAAAATGCAATTTAGTTTATGTTTCAAGCATCTTACCGCCAAATTGTAAAATATTATCTAAAGAAGAAGGCATTAAACTTCTCAACGCCGGACAGATTACATATTGTGTAATGGCAAGAAGCGAAACAAACGAGCCGAACAGATTAGTTTCAGCTGCTATCGGCATGGCTATCCCAAAAGATCTTGCAAATCAATATGGTTATCTATCTGAGCATCATGGTTTTGGCGAGATTGCAAAAAAATCAGGAGAATATGCAGAAGATTTGGCAGCTTCAATGTTGGCAACAACCCTTGGTATAGAATTTGACTCAAACCAAGCATGGGAAGAACGAGAAGAAATTTATAAAGCAAGCGGTTACATATTCAAAACATCTCATATTTGCCAGTCAGCAGAAGGAAATAAAGATGGATTGTGGACAACAACTATTGCTGCTGTTGTATTTATTGAAGATAGCTGCAATGAAACCACGACAAAACAAGAAAGTAACGTATCTGGTGCAAGCTGCGGGGCTTTATTTTGCCAACGCTTCAGATGGGAAGTTTACTCTTAAAAATGGGTCACAGCAGAGCTGTGGGGTTTATAACCCATTTTTTTTGAATAAAATCTACACTATTAATTATCCGTCAATTATAGCTATTATTTTTTTATTTCCAATATGTTTAAGAACATTCTTTTTATATTTAAACGGCGCATTAAATTGTTCAGCTAGTTTAAGATAATCTTCTTTGAGCTGGGCAATATTTGGAACAGAAATTCCTTTAAGAACATTAAATATTGCAGGATTATGAACAGCTGCTCTTCCAATCATTACACCTTTGACACCCATGTTTCTCAGTTCTTCAATCTTTTCTTTTGTGTCAATATCGCCGTTTGCAATTATTGTTTTTCCTGATTTATCTGCTGCTTCGATACATTCAGGAAAAACACTGTAATCTGGCTTGTCTAAATAAGTTTGACTGCCATATCTCGCATGCACAACAAAGAAATCTGCATTAACTGCTTTGATTAGGTTAAGATAAACCTTTTTCTCTTTTTCAAATTTATTTAATCCTAACCTTATCTTTATGCTGACAGTACACTCTTTTGCATTTTTTGAATTACAATTGCTATAATCCATATCATTATACTTTTTCTTGATAATATTCACTAATTTTTGTGTTTTCGCAATACGCTTTATCATTGCACAGCCTTGTCCAAGCTTGACAACATGCGGACTTGGACAGCCTAAATTAAGGTTAAACCCCTGAAAACCATCATGGGGCTTAAACATACTTAAGAATTTCTTCAGATAATATTCATCTGCACCGAGCAATTGAATAATTGTTGGTGTGCCATCGTAAAACTCCAACCTTGACCACGTTGACGCATTTTTTCTTGCAAGAGCTTCTATTCTAACCATTTCTGTGAAAGTAATATCTGCTCCATATTTATGGCACAAAGTACGAAAAGCATTGTCAGAGATATCTTCCATTGGTGCTGACATGAATGTAAATGACATAGTTATTGGATAAATCAAGAGGAGTTTATATATTTTAATAATAATGTAAGACACTTTATTTCAACAATAACATTTATAACCTATATATCATTATTTAATTGTATGCCAAATAAAAATATGTCAACTCAAAATGCGTCAAGTAAAAATGTGTCAAATCCAAAAATAGAACAACAACCTAAACAACAATATGACATCATCTTCATCAGCGGAGAGTATTATGTAGACCACCCTTCTTCAAGCATAGGTGTTATTGTAAAGGTTCTTGAAGACAAAGGGTATTCTGTTGCTGTAATAGAAAAGCCTGACTGGAAAACAGATAAAGATTTCTTAAAGTTTGGAACCCCACGATTATTCTTTGGCGTAACTTCCGGCTCAATGGATTCAATGATTGTTAATTATACTCCATTAAAAAAAGCAAGAGCAGAAGACGAAAACCGGCCATATTTTTCTGGAATGCCTGACAGGGCAGTGACCGTATACTGCAACAAGCTCAGGCAATTGTTTAAAGAGAGCATTATTGTTATTGGCGGCATTGAAGCATCAATGAGGCGGTTTGTTCATTATGATTATTGGAACAATGATTTAAGAAAACCTATTTTGTTTGATTCAAGGGCAGATATTCTTATTTATGGTGCAGGAGAATATCAGATTGTAGAAATAGCTAATCGGCTAAAAAAGAATAAAAAAGAAAGAGATAATGAAAAGAAAGATGAAGAAGATAAAGTTAAAAAAGAAAACATCAATGAAGAAAAAAACAAGGAAGAAATAAATAAGAAAAATGCAAGCAAAACTATTGCAGAAGTGAGAGAAGCTATAAACGAGACATTAAAGGGGATAGAAGGAACCGCGATAATATCAAAAGAGGATCCTGCTGCGTCTAATTTCACAATTTTTCCTTCTTTCGACGAGGTTTACAAAGACAAGAAATTATTCTGCAAAATGCAGTTATTATTAACTAACAATAAGAATCTTGCGCAAAAGATTGACAACAGATATGTACTTCAGTATAAGATGCATAAGTACACAACAGAGGAGCTTGATCACATTTACGGATTAAATTATTCAAGAAATATTCCCGGCAAATTTCCAGAATTTAAAATGGCGCAGTTCAGCGTCGTTACTCACAGAGGCTGTATAGGAGACTGTTATTTCTGCTCGATTCCTCTGCATATGGGCGGGCGTATAATTTCAAGAAGCGAAGCTTCTATTCTCGACGAGATAAAAAGAATAACCAAACATAAGGATTTTAAGGGGCAGATTGATGATTTGGGCGGAGCAAGCGCTAATATGTACGGAATGGATTGTATCAAATGCGACTCAAAAAAATGTATGCTTTGCAATAATCTCGACAAGAGCCATTTTAAACTCATATATTTATTGAGAGAAGCAAGAAAAATTCATGGTGTAAAAAAACTATTTGTCCGTTCAGGAATAAGATATGATTTAGCGATTGAAAGCGAAGAATATGTAAAAGAGATTTCTAAACATCATATAAGTGGTTGCCTGAAAATTGCGCCTGAGCATTTTTCAAGAAAAGTTCTTAAACTGATGAACAAAGATACTTATATTAATGGAATTGATAAGTTTGAAATATTTAAACGAATGTTTGAAAAGATAAATAAACCATTAAGCCAATATCTGAAATATTATATCATGACAGGACATCCGGGAAGCACAATGGAAGAGGTAATATTTCTCGAAAAAAAACTAAAGCAGCTCAAGAATACAGAAAGCATTCAGTTATTCACTCCAACTCCAATGACCATATCGACGTGCATGTATTATACTGGCTTGAATCCGTTCACGCTGGAAAAGGTTTATGTGCCGTATACATATCATGAAAAAAAGGTGCAGAAAAACGTGCTGTATGAAAAAAGGGATACTGACAGAAGAAGAGAAGATAAAAGATGGAAAGAGCATAAACCTAAATGGAAGGAAATTGGGAGATAAGCTGAGGCATACAGTTATATGTAATTATATTGAACTTTTGCGGTTTTCAAAATTTAAATATGAGTTAATGCGTGATTGGTGTTGCTTAACTTAGCTATTTATGAATAATCGCAAAAGTTGAGTAATTATATAGTAATTGAAAGTATAAAAAAGGTGAAGATTAATGAAAAAGATATATCTTATTGCAATATTAATTATTGGTTTGTTTTTGATAAGCGGATGCACCCAAAAAACTTATTCTGATAATGATGCAGGCAATGAAAACTCAATCAAGGCAGCTACGGAAAAAGCAACTACAGAAGAGAAAAGCGAAGCCAATCTTCTATTAAAAGGAATAACATTATCACCAAAAAGCTTTCAAGGCTCTGATTTTACAGGTTTCTTTGAAAAAGCAAAAGAAATTGGAAATAACAATGAAAAAGAAACAGGCAAAGATAATGAAGTTATTATTTCGTGGTCAGGCGACTGGAATGAATTAAGTAATCTGAATAATGGCGGGCCAAAGGTAATAACAGAACTCGCAAAAACTTATGATTATACTCCATTAGTCATAGCACAATTTTTTACGCAGTCATCAGGTAAACTGCTTAGGCCGTTAGATGAAACCCAAAAGCAGGCTTATAAGAATAATGCTCTTGAATTTGCAGAGAAGTACAAACCAGCTTATCTAACATTTGGAATTGAGATTAATACTTTATACGAAAAATATCCTAATGATTTTGAAGCGTTTATTAAATTATATAATGATATTTATGACGCAGTAAAAGCAACTTCACCGAATACAAAAATATTTACAATATTCCAGCTGGAAAAGATGAAAGGGTTAAACGGCGGATTGTTTGGCGGAGAAAATGATGAAGAAAAAGCGCAGTGGTTTTTGATTGGGAAATTTAAGACAGATATTATTGCATTCACAACCTACCCTGGTTTAATTTATAAAAATCCGTCTGAAATACCTGATGATTATTATTCAAGCATCGAAACAAATGTTGAAACCAATCTGCTTGAGAGTTATAAGCAAACCCCCATTGCGTTCACAGAAATCGGCTGGCACAGCGATGCATCAATAACAGGATGGGAAAGCAGCGAAGAAGAACAGGCAGAATTTGTTGAAAGATTTTTTGAGCTGACAAAAGAATTAAGTAAAGGAGCAGATAAACAAACAGAAACAAACATTGAGTTTTTGATCTGGAGCTTTATGTATGACCAGAATACAATACCTCCATTTAACAGCATGGGCTTGATTGATAAAGAAGGCAATAGTAAAGCTGGATGGAGGATATGGACGGAAAAATAGAATAATTATTTGTCTTTGACTTGTTTAATAGGTTTGTTGGAGAATAATTTCGTGTTCGTTTAGTTCTAGGGCGCAGCCACACGTCTCATGATGAAATTTAGTTTAGGTTTACGAATTTAATTTTTCTATAAAATTCTTTAAAAACATCTTCATGAGACGGTGGACTGCGTCCCACAAACGGGTTGTGAGCGGGAAAAAGAAGTTAAAAAACATCCTACTTCACGTCACTAACATACAAATGTCCAGAGAAATCTGTCAGGATTAGTGGTCCCCTTTCAATGCTTAGTTTTGTCCTGAGTTTTTTTTCATCTTTTTCGAGCTCTTTTTTTTCTGTTCCATGTTTTTTTTCATTTTGTTCAGGCTTTGGTTCATCATTCTCAATTTTTATTTCATCTTTCTCAGAGTATTTTCCAAGTTCTTTTTTTTCTGTCCCACTCTCATTTTCATTTTCCGCAAGTTCTTTCGCCATTTTTTCCTGCATGGTTGCTATTGCGTACAAGTTTGGAACAAAAGCTCCTTCGCCTTTCATAAGTTTCCCGCTTTTTGTTACAGTGGCAAGGTGATGGCTTCTGTAGACGACATGAAATTCCAGTTTGTTGTTTCTTATTACTGCCCAAATAAAATCAAGGCATGGCGCATTAGAATTTTGAACATCTGAAGATGGATCCCACAAAGAGATCATTGCCCTTCTCGTGTTAGAATGCTGCTTTAATAATTGAACGACTTTTTCATACTGGTTTCCCCATTTCTTAAAGATTCTGTCGTGATAAGTATAAACAAATTTATTTTGAACTGCACTTTCATCGTCTTCATTTGCATTTTCACAGGCAATTCCGTTCAAAAATTCATTGACATATCTTTTGAGATAATCCTGTGAGAATCCGTCGGGAATCTTTTTTAATGCGTCCAGAATTGTCACTGTAAATGTTCTGCATTCCAAGGTTATGATATTTCTCTGGTCAACAAGAGTAAAGCCATTCTTAAAAATAAATGCAGCAACTGCCTCATGCGCGTCTTCCAGTGTTTCTGCCTGAATAGACTGTCCTATGGTTGTAATTAACTCTTTTTGCTCATAATGAACTTTTCTTGCTGTGCCGCTAAGATCAAACTTAAATGATTCAGTAAACCTTGCACCGTCGTCATAAATTAAATGCGCAGTTTGTGTTGTTTTGCCAAATAATGGATAGTAGTTTGAATAAAAGTCTATGTTAACTAACTGTTTGTTAATTAATTCCTTGTTAACTCCAGCTAAATTAATTCCAGCAAAAGAAGATATAGTGGATATAGCAGATATCGCTACAGCATTTCTTGGCTCCTGTATGCATGCTTTTGATATGTTTTCAATTATTTCAAACCCAGCATTATTTTCTGTGATATGAGAAAGAATAATTAAATCGCATTGAGTCCTTATTCTTTCAAGAGCCTCTTTTGGAACCTGCTCAAATTTAGGGTTAGGGGAATTGCTTCCTTTGATAATGCCGTTCTCATCAACACCATTTTGCCAGAACTTCTTTAACGCTTCTGCAAGGAGATGGCCGTTATCTTTTTGATTAAACACAACAATAACAAACTTGTTTACGTTAGGGTTTGCAAGAATGTTAGAAAAAACATATTTTGCGCCGTTTGTTGTTCTCCATAATCCTGTAATATAATTATAGTTAGCCAGTTTTTGCATATATTCTCTTATTAGCTTTGGTGCAGTATCATCTTTCCAAGTATAAACAAAAGCCATGGCAATATTAGAGTTTGGATTGCCTAAGATAATATCATTTGCATTAAACAACTGTAATCCTGGAATTTCATCACCATGATAAGATAATTTAATGGTCTCTTTTTTCAGCAATTCATTATATCCTATTTTGATGGGTTTCATTAATAATAGAGGGGTTGATTTGTGATTATAAAAGTTGTGGAAAACAATTTGGGGGATTTCACCAAAAACTTTATAAATTTGTACCGAAATTTCTTTTTACAGTGAGTGTTTTAATAATGTTTTAATTGTAAGGATTTAATTGTTTAGATATTAACATTATTAAGAACTAAAAACAAATAGAAAACAAGGGGGTTAAGAAAATGGAATGGTTTATGATAGTAGTATTTGTAATTAGTGTTTTGTCGCTGTTTGTTGCATGGTTTCTTGCACGGCAAATTTTAAAACAGGATCAGGGCAACCAAAAAATGAAGGATGTTGCTTCTGCTATCCGCGAAGGTGCAAATGCATTTTTAAAGACGCAGAATAAAACAATAGGTATTCTTACGATTGTCTTTGCGGTTCTTTTATTTGGGATATATGCAGCAACCGGCAAATTTGACGTCGGTGTTAAGACTGCCATTGCATTTATATTCGGCGCATTGATGTCTGCCCTTGCTGGTTTTATCGGCATGTATATTTCTATCAGAGCCAACATAAGAACAGCTGCAGCTTCAAAAGTCAGCTTAAATAATGGTCTTAGAACAGCATTAAGAGGAGGAGCTGTTTCCGGCATTACTATTGTTGCTTCATCATTATTAGGCATTTCTTTAATTTATTATGCATTTGGCGGGAATCCATTGGAAACACCATTTATGATAGTAGGATTTGGTTTTGGTGCATCATTTGTTGCTTTATTTGCCCAAGTAGGAGGGGGCATTTATACAAAAGCAGCAGATGTTGGAGCTGATTTAGTTGGAAAAGTTGAAGCTGGTATTCCTGAAGACGATCCAAGAAATCCAGCAGTTATTGCTGACCTTGTTGGTGATAATGTAGGAGACTGCGCAGGAAGAGGTGCTGATTTATTCGAGTCAACAGCAGCTGAAAACATCGGTGCAATGATATTAGGTATTGCATTGTTCCCTGTCTTCGGCGTTAATGGTGTATTATTCCCATTGGTTGCAAGAGCATTTGGATTGGTTGCTTCAATCATAGGCATATTATCTGTAAAGATGAAAAATGAAAACGAAGATCCAATGAATGCTTTAAACAGAGGATATTATATCACAACAATTCTGGCAGCAATTGGATTCTATGCTGCAACAATGATTATGTTAAATAATATCTGGTTCTTCTATGCAGGTCTTGTTGGTCTTGTGTTAAGTGTATTATTTGTTTATATCACACAATATTATACTGAATACAAATACAGGCCAGTAAAAGATATTGCAGAAGCATCAAAAACAGGTGCAGGAACAAACATAATTACAGGCATGGCTGTTGGTCTTGAGAGCACTGCATTGCCTGCAGTTGCAATTGCCGGAGCATTGATGTTATCATATTATTTAGGTAACCATAGTGGAGTTCTTCACGGCGGCCTTTATGGAACAGCAATCGCAACAATGGGTATGTTAGCTACAGCAGCATATATTCTTGCAATGGACACTTTTGGTCCTATTACTGATAATGCTGGCGGTATTATAGAAATGAGCGGAGCTCCTGAAGAAGTTAGAAAGAAAACAGACAGGTTAGATGCAGTAGGCAATACAACAAAGGCATTAACCAAAGGTTATGCAGTTGGCTCAGCTGCACTTGCAGCATTCTTATTGTTCTCTGCTTATATGGACGAGATTACAAAATTAACAGGAAAAGCATTTGACACAGTCAATCTTGCTTCAGTTCCTGTTTTTGTCGGCGGATTGCTTGGAGCAATGTTAATCTTTTTGTTCAGCGCATTTTTGATAAGAGCAGTTGGAAAAGCAGCATATTATATTATCAATGATGTCCGTGCACAGTTCAAAGAAAACAAAGGCATCATGAAAGGAACACAAAAACCAAATTATGCAAGGTGTGTAAATATTGCTACAAAAGGCGCATTGAAAGAAATGATATTGCCAGGATTAATTGCTGTAGTCATTCCAGTTTTGGTCGGCGTAGTCTTAAAAGCAGAAGCAATGGCAGCCTTCCTTATGGTTGGAACAATAGTAGGCATTTTAATGGCTTTGTTATTGAACAACAGCGGAGGAGCATGGGACAATGCAAAGAAATACATTGAATCAGGCATCTACGGCGGAAAAGGCAGTGACGCGCATAAAGCAGCAGTTGTCGGAGACACAGTAGGAGATCCTTTCAAAGACACTGCAGGACCATCATTGCACGTGCTGATTAAATTATTGTCAACACTGACGCTGGTATTAGCGCCGTTGTTTTTGTGAACGGGTTTGAAGAAGTTTTATTTTATTTTTTGTATTTATTTAGTTCCTGGCATGTCCAACACGTTCACTATGATAAAACGGTTATTCGTTCTTCGTTTTTCGTTCTTAGTTACGAATGACGAATAGCGAAGAACGAATAACTAATAATTTTTCATGTGACTGTGGACTGCGTCCCACAAACGAGTTGAGAGCATAAAAAGAGATTAAGTATATTAAGATAAAGAATTAGCTAAACAAAAACTATTTTTTGCATTTCTTTATTTTTTTATCAATATCTGCAATACAACTTTTCTTTTGTTTTTCAAACTCCTTATTTAGCGGTCTTTTCACTATGATTTTACTTTTGATGATTTCTTTTCTTAACTTATGTAAATCAGCGGGATTTTTTACTGATTTTAATTTTTCTTCCATAGCTAAGAAATACATTCTCATATATCTCTGTGCTCCATATGTGCCAGGTATTGAATTCATCAGTTTCTTTGAAATATGTTTAATTTTGTTATATTTGTTCTTTTCATAAGCATCTTTTGTAGCTTTTTTAATTAAATCAAAGCACTTCAGCTTATCATTATTAGCCCGTTCAATCTTTTCAGCAGAACTATTTGAAAGAATTCTGTAAGCTACGGGTTCATCGCAGTAAGGGCATTTGATTATTATGACTTCCATACTGCTATTTTTTATTGATGTAATATATAATTGTAGCAGTAGAAATGTCTAGAGAAAGTTAGACATTACTTGGAAAATATTAACTAAATAATTCATTTTCAATTAGTTTCATGTATTTATTTACATAAAAACTATCAGGTTCCTGCTTTAAAGGTCTTACTCTTATCTCAAAGTTAGGATTTTCTTTATTTGTTGCATCAAAGAAAATTAAACCTATTCCAAAAATCAAACTTAATGATTCAATTCTTGACTTGTCTTCCTCAAAAGCACTTTTTGGAATTACAATATATACTTTATGGCTGAACGATTTATACGCACATGCTTGACCGAAGGCAGTAATTAAACCGAAATCGTCTATTTTTATCTCGGCAGAAACAATTTCGGGTTCATGTTGTATTATATCTGATCTATTAGATTTATTTGTACCAATAACATCAGGGGTTCCCCATTTATCTTTGAATCTATTTCCACCAAGAGGAATTGCCTTTGTGCAGTCCTCCAATTCGCCAACAAGATAATCTGCAAATAATTCATAGAAATCTTCTTCTTTGACAGTTCTTTTTTCTGATTGAATTGGTTGCTTAACTATTTTATCTTTTCCTCGAAAAGAAACATGGCGAAATAATCCTCTTTCTGCTTTATATACTTCGTTTGATTTTTGGACATCCAAATCCCAAACAATGCCACGAATTGTATTTACAGGTATTTCAGGAAGCAATTCTTTAACCCGCCTTACTATTTCTGAATATCTCACTCCTTGTGGGTTTTGTTTTAGCAGTTCTATGACCTTTGATATTATTTGTTCTTTTTTATTAGACATAATTATTTAATTAAATGTAATCTATATTTAAATCTTTTTATCTTAATGTCTCATTTTCCATAGACATGTACACACAATCTTTATATACTTATTAATAATACATACATGTATGAAGATATTAATTACAACATTATTTAGAGGGGATGTAAATCCAACAGCAATGTACAAGATTGGCGCAGACAGGGTTGCGTTTGTTACTGATACCACAAGAACAAAACAGGAAACTATTGACAGCATAAAGCAGAAATTTGAGAAGCTTACAAAAATAGACATTATTAAGATACCTCAATTTGATGTGCCAAAAATAACTGAAGAATTAATTAAATACGCAAAAAGATTCAGCAATGATGAAATCATATTTCATGCATCTGAAGGAAGGAAAACCATGTTTCTGGGCTGTTTGTATGCTGCATCATTATTAAGGGCAAAATGCTTTTATCTTAGAGAAGACAATAATGAGCTTTATTCTGTGCCTTTGTTTAATTTACAGCTTAATCAAACAAAGATAGAACTCCTTAAAGCAATTTCAATGGGGATAACAAGCAAGGTGAAATTATCTAAACACATCAAAAAGCACAGAAGTTTGGTTTATAATCATTTAAATGACCTCATGAAAGGCAGCTTTCTTGACGAGAATTACAATCTGACAGAAACTGGGAAAGTGGCGATGTTGAGGTAAAAAATAGAAACATTTAAATATAATCTTAAAAATAGGATTGATTAAACCTAAAAATAGGATTAAAATGCTAAAAAAAGAATATGAATTATTGCAACCCTTTATAACAGAGCCATGGGAAAAGTTTACGTTTAAGGTAGTGAAGAAACTATCAAATAAAACATCAGAAAGCTATGTGTATGATGGTTTAAAGAGATTTGTAAAGAAAGAGATTTTGAAAGAGGAAAAGGCAGGTAATGTGATACTTTATTCATTAAATTTGTCAAACCTAAAGACGCTGGCATTTGCTGGGTTTATTGCTGAATACAAAGCTTGGAATAAAAAGCATATCCCTTTTAATGATTTAAAAAAAATATCAGCGAAAATTCCTTCTGTTTTCTTTACTTTGATAATTACAGGAAGTTATGCAAAAAAAAAACAAACAAAAACCTCAGACATTGATGTTGTCATTCTTGTTGATAATGCAGTTGAAACAAAAAAGATATATGCAGAATTGTCTTATATATGTGAAATGAATATTCCTCAGATTCATTTATATGTCTTTAAAAACAAAGATTTCTTAGAAATGATGCTAAATAAAGAGGCAAATTATGGAAAGGAAACTGTTAAAAACAATTTAATATTATATGGTGGGGAGGCTTATTTCCAGTTGATTAGAGAGGCGATATATCATGGATTTAATGGTAACTATTTATCTTGAAAGAGCAGATACTGAGCTGTTGTTGGCAGAAAAAATAAAGATAATAACTGAAGAAGATGATATAAAAGTGCTGCTAAAAATACCACAAGATAAAACATTTTATAGTTCAGTAATCTCTCATGCTTACTATGCAATATTTTATGCGGCAAAGGCAATTTTAGTGACAAAAGGCATAAAAACAAGTTCTTCGGAAGTCCACAAAAAAACATTTGATGAGTTCAAGAATAATTTTGTTGATACGGGTGTGTTGGATGTCAAGCTACTGGAAATATACAAAAAAATAGTTATTCGGGCTGATGTGCTATTAGGTGTATTCAAGGATGAGAAATGGAAACGAGGCCATTTTACTTATAATACCATCCCCCAAGCAAATAAGGAGCCTGCTGATGATTCGCTGGCTAATGCTAAGTTGTTTGTTTCAAATATTGCAAAAGTGATAGGATAATGCTTATGTGTGCAAAATGTTAAAACAAAAAGAAGTATATCAAATAGTTAAAAAGTTAGTAACTTCCTCGAATATTAAAGTTATTCTTCTGTTTGGTTCGTCAGTTTCTAAAGATTGTTATGGAGAAAGTGATACTGATATGGCTATTATCACAGAATCAGCAAAGAATGAGAAAGAAATAAACACTAAAATTAATTTTTCTCACTTTTATCTTCAAACACATATATTCTCTATAAAAGATTTTACAGAAAAGCTTAAAGATGGTGACCCTTTATGTTTAAGTATTCTGTATACAGGTAAGGTTTTATATGGCAAAAATTTTCATTTAAAATTAAAAAAGAAGGGTTTTAAACCAATCAATAAAACCATAAGGAAATGTATGTTAAATTCATTTGCAGCCTTAGGTTTAGGCATCTCTGATTTGACAAGTGGATTTTTATATGACTCAGTTAATTCTATTTATCATGCTGCCAGATCATCAATTTGGGCAGATTTATTTGATAAGGTAATAACTCCTAATAATAATCATATATTTAAATTGCTTGAAGACAAGAGTATGCTAAGATTGTATAAAAAAATAATTGAATTTAGGCAAAACATTCCAAACAATAATTATGATTTGTATTTAGCACAGGAAATTTATGTAAAGGGCAACATAAATTCTTTCACACAGCTGTTGGATGATGCTACAACAATAGTTAGAACAAATTACAAGAGAATCTTTGGAAAAAATTTTGTGAGTTTTTTTGAGTTACTGGCAATCTTAAGAAAGAGATATGACAACGTGCCTGAATTTTATTCTGTGATGCTCTCAGTGGTTTGGAAAAAACAGAAGCCTGTATATCACGTGATGCTTTGTTTTAAAGATAAGAGAATTTTTGTTGAGGTTGATGCGAATAATGGAAGCATAAAAGAAATTGAGAATGTTAAGAAAGAGGTATAAAAGGTGAAACTTTGAAGAGTATACCTCGAAAAATGCAATTAATTTGGAAGTGAAACGAAATGAAACTAACAATCCACGGCGGAAAAGACGAAATCGGCGGAAACAAAATCCTCGTCGAACACAAAGGAACAAAGATATTCTTAGATTTTGGCATGAGTTTCAAGCAGACAGGAATGTATTTTTCTGAGTTTTTGCAGCCAAGGAAATGTGCTGGATTGGCAGATTTCTTTGAATTAAGCATTCTGCCTGATATTCAGGGCATTTACAGGGAAGATTATCTCAAGCATATGGGAAGAGGCAAGGAAACAAGAAGTGTTGATGGTGTTTTTCTTTCGCATGCACATGCAGACCATGCTCAGCATATACATTTTTTAAGAAATGATATTCCTATATTCTGCACAGATGCCACAAAGATAATATTAGAAACACTTGAAGAAACAGGAATAGGTACATTTTCTGATTTTGTTACATACTGCGAGGCTTTTGCGTTCTATACAAACAAAAAAGGAGAGTTAAGCAGAGTAACAAGAAAAAATAAGGAATATGTATGTGACAGAGAATTCAATGTCATGATGCCAGGCAAGAAAGTGAAAATTGGTTCAATGGAAATAGAAATGATTCCTGTTGATCATTCATTGCCTGGTGCTTGCGGGTTTATTGTTTATACAGATGAAGGCAATCTTGTTTACACGGGTGATATCAGGTTTCATGGAAGCCATAGCGAATTAAGCAGGAAATTTGTTGAAAAGGCGTTTTCTGTTAAACCTAAATTACTCATTACAGAAGGCACAAGGATAAATTCCACTAAAAAAGACAGTGAAGATGGTGTCAAAAAAGAGATTTCCGAATTTATGTCAAAAGCAAAAGGTTTAGTGTTTGTAGAACATCCAGTAAGAGATTTAGATAGATTAAACAGTATTCTTATAGCTGCAAATGAAAATAAGAGGGAATTAGTAGTAAACACAAAATTAGCTTATCTTATAGAAAAGTTAGGCAAATTATCTCCTTTTTCTCTTGTTAAGGTAAAGATATTTGTGCCAAGAAAAAGCTGGGGATTAATAGATAAGGATGTCGAGCAGAAACTTGTTGAAGGGGATTACGAAACATGGGAAAGGGATTATATCTATAGAAAGAACTGCGTTACATATAGAGAAATACAGAAACATCCAGATAAATACGCTGTTTCAATGAATCTTTTTAACATAAATCAATTAGTGGATATAAACCCTTCTTCAGATTCAATATGGATAAAGTCTAACTGCGAGCCATTCTGCGAAGAGATGGAGTTAGATGAAGAAAGGAAAAAGAACTGGCTGAACCATTATGGAATTAAACAGCATCAAGCCCATGCATCAGGGCATGCAAACGGCGAAGAATTAAAAGAAATGTGGAAAGACATAAATGCGAAGGAAGTTGTGGTGGTGCATAGGGATGGATGAATTATACTAAAAGCAATTAATTTTCGAACAAATTAATTGCTTTTGTATATACAAAAGCACAAAATAATGTTCCGATTATTTTGTGCTTTTAGTATATTTAAATGACAAGCACTACAAAATATCCCATTCAACGATTTGTAAACTGGTATTTTGGCAATTTTTGCACTAGAAAATGCTTTAATAAAGAAGGAAGAATATCAGAATGTCATGATAATTAGTAAAGTATTTAAAAATCAGTAAGATTTCATACAAGAAATAATAAACATAAAGTGGAAGCAGACAAATTAGAACAAACAATCAATTCAGCATTACTCAAAACAGAACAATTAAGAAAGTAAACTTCCCAATCGCAGCAGATCTGCGGGGCTTTCTTTTGCCCACGCTTCAGATGGGAGGTTTACTCTTAAAAATGGGTCACAGCAGAGCTGTGGGGTTTATACTAAAAGCAATTAATTTTCGAACAAATTAATTGCTTTTGTATATACAAAAGCACAAAATAATGTTCGATTATTTTGTGCTTTTAGTATATAACCCATTTTTTTTGAATCAATCCTGAAAAGTGCTTTTGAAGACAAACTGGTGAAATCATGAATAAAAACAATAAACTGATTGTATTTGAGGATAAGAGAATAAGAAGAACTTGGCATAATGAAGATTGGTATTATGTTATAGAAGATATTGTCTTTGCTTTAACTGAAAGTAAGAATCCTAAAGATTACTTAAATAAGCTAAAAATAAGAGATTTAGAACTCTCAGAAGGATGGGGACAAATTGTCCATACCCTTGGAGTTGAGACTACTGGCGGAAATCAACGCATGAATTGTGCCAACACCAAAGGTATTTTTAGAATAATTCAGTCAATTCCGTCAAAAAGGGCAGAACCATTCAAACTGTGGCTAGCTAAATTGGGGCAAGAAAGAATCGAAGAAATCGAAAATCCTGAACTTGCTCAAGATAGAGTTAAAGAATATTATGAATTAAAAGGCTATCCAAAAGATTGGATTGATAAAAGATTAAGAGGCATTGCTGTAAGGCAAGACTTAACAGATGAATGGAAAACAAGAGGAATTGAAGAAAGAAGAGATTTTGCAATTTTAACAAATGAAATACATGAAGCAACATTTGATATTTCAATCCAAACTCATAAAGAATTAAAAAATTTCCCAAAACAATCAAAAGCAAATTTAAGAGACCACATGACTGATTTAGAACTTATATTTACTATGCTCAGTGAAAGAGCCACTACAGAAATAACTAAAACACAAGATGCAAAAGGCTTTGACCAATTAAAAATCGCATCTAAAAAAGGTGGAAATATAGCGAAAAATGCCAGACTAGAACTTGAAGAAGAAACCGGCAAAAAAGTATTATCAAAAGATAATTATCTTATGAAAAATAAAAGAAAGGAATTAACTCAAAGTAATGGTGATAAAAAATGACAGATTCAAAACATTTAGCAATAAGAAATTCAACTGCGGAATTTTTAATATTTACTGCACAGTCAGGAGAAGAATCAATTGAAGTAAAATATGCTGATGACACGGTTTGGCTTTCCCAGAAGATGATTGCTAAACTTTTCGATAAAGGAAGAAGCACTATTACTGAACACCTAAGAGAAATATTTGATACAGGGGAATTAAATGAAAATTCAGTTTGTCGGGATTTCCGACATACTGCAATAGATGGTAAAGAATATACTACTAAGTTCTATAATTTAGACGTTATTATCTCAATAGGATACAGGGT
This sequence comes from Candidatus Woesearchaeota archaeon, assembly GCA_018303325.1. Lineage (GTDB taxonomy): Archaea > Nanobdellota > Nanobdellia > Woesearchaeales > DSVV01 > JACQSP01. The sequence continues at coordinate 5,829 of JAGVYH010000026.1, read as the reverse complement.
AAATTCGCAAAGAGCAACACAATTTAGAATATGGGCAACTAATGTTTTAAAAGAATTTGCAATAAAAGGATATGTTTTAGATAAAGAAAGGCTGAAAAATGGCACATTTTTAAATAAGCAATACTTTGATAATTTGCTTGAAGAAATAAGGGAAATAAGGGCAAGTGAAAGGAATTTTTATCAAAAAATAACAGATATATATGCTACAAGTATGGATTATGATAAAAATTCAAAAGTAACTAAAGATTTTTTTGCAGCTGTCCAGAATAAGATGCATTATGCAATTCATAAGCATACAGCGTCGGAATTAATACTAAAGCGGGCAGATGCAAAAAAAGATTATATGGGTTTAACTACATGGAAAAATGCTCCTAAAGACAAAATAATAAAAAGTGATGTATCAATAGCTAAAAATTATTTAAAGCAAGATGAAATAAAATCTTTAAATCGGATTGTTACCATGTATCTTGATTTTGCAGAAGATCAGACCGAAAGAAATATCCCTATGACAATGGAAGATTGGGCAGAAAAACTCAATGCGTTTCTAAAATTCAATAATAGAGAAGTCTTAGAAAATCCTGGCAAAGTAACTGCAGATATCGCAAAAGAATTTGCTGAATCTGAATTTGAAAAATATAGAATTATCCAAGATCAGCTATTTCAGTCTGATTTTGACAAATTTAGCAGGAAATTATTAGAGAAAAAGAGTGATAAAAAATGAAATTTATACAATTAACTAAGGAACAGGCGAAAGAGGAAGTTAAGAAGCTTGTTGAGAGATTTAAAGAAAACATTGATCAATATCAAAAAAGTTATTATATAGAAGCACAAGCTAGAAAGGAATTCATTGATAAATTCTTTAAAATTTTTGGTTGGGATATAGATAATGAGCAAGGGCATGCCGAACAATACAAAGAAGTAATTAATGAAGATTCTTTAAAAATAAGTGGTAAAACAAAAGCACCAGATTATGGTTTTCGTATTGGTGGAGTTAGAAAATTCTTTGTTGAAGCAAAAAAACCTTCGATTAAGATAAAGGAAGAAGCAGAACCTGCTTTTCAGCTGAGACATTATGCTTGGAACGCAAAACTTCCTCTTTCAATTTTAACAGATTTTGAAGAATTTGCAATTTATGATTGTACTACAAAACCTTCGGAAAAAGATAAAGCTAGTGTCGGTCGAATTATGTACCTTACTTTTGAAGAATATCTAAGTAAATTTGATGATATTTGGAACATCTTTTCAAAAGAGTGTGTCTGGAAAGGAAGTTTTGACAGATTTATTGAATCTTCAAAAGGAAAAAAAGGGACTGCTGAAGTTGATGATGAATTCTTAAAAGAGATTGAAAGATGGAGAGAACAATTAGCTAAAAATATAGCTATAAGAAATAAAGATATATCTATTTATGAGCTTAATTTTGCTGTTCAAATAACCATTGACAGAATTTTATTTTTAAGAATATGTGAAGACAATAGTATAGAAAAATATGAAAAATTGAAAGAAATAGGTTCTAAGACAAATATTTATCAAGAAATTCAAAAGTATTTCAAATATGCTGATGACAAGTACAATAGTGGAATTTTCAATTTCAAAGAAGATAAAGTTACACCTAGTTTAACAATAGATGATGATGTTCTAAAAAAAATTATTAATGAATTATACTATCCTATTTGTCCTTACGAATTTTCTATTATTGGTGTAGAAATTTTAGGAAATGTTTATGAACAATTTTTGGGAAAAGTTATTAGATTAACTTCTGGACACCAAGCCAAGATAGAGGAAAAACCAGAAGTTAAAAAAGCTGGCGGAATCTTTTATACCCCTTCTTATATAGTAAAATATATTGTTAAAAAGACTGTTGGAAAAATTATAAAAGGAAAAACGCCAAAAGAAATAGAGAAGATTAGGATTTTAGACCCTGCTTGTGGTTCAGGTAGTTTTCTTTTAGGAGCATATTCCTATTTATTGGATTATCATATAAATTACTACATGAAAAATGACCCAAATAAATTTAAGAAAGATATCTTTCAATTCAAAGAAAATCAATGGTTATTGACTTCTGAGAGAAAGAAAAAAATTTTATTAAATAATATTTATGGCGTTGATATAGATTCCCAAGCTGTTGAAGTAACTAAATTAAGTCTTTTACTAAAAGTATTAGAAAATGAAAATAAAGAAAGTGTAGAGCAACAATTAAAACTGATACAAGAGAGAATTCTGCCTGATATTGATAATAATATTAAATGTGGCAATTCATTAATAGGGCCAGAATGTTATCAAGATATTCAATTAACTTTAACTGATACCAGAAAAACAAAAAGAATAAATATTTTTAATTGGAATGATTCTATAAACGGATTTGGGCAAATCATGAAAGAAGGTGGTTTTGATATGATAATTGGTAATCCACCTTACATACAGATTCAAAAATTAAATGAATTTTATCCAGAAGAAACGTTATTTTATCAAAAAAAATACATAACGACAAAAGAGGGAAATGTTGATATTTACGTTCCGTTTATCGAAAAATCATTAAGCTTATTAAAAAAAGATGGTGTTTTGGGTTTTATTTGTCCTAATAGATTCTTTAATAGTGAGTATGGAACAAATCTCAGAAAATATATCAAAAATTATAATCTTTATCACTTAGTCAATTTTAGGCATTATTTTGTTTTTGAAAAGGCTGATACCTACACCTGCCTGTTATTCCTACAAAACAAGAAACAGCAAAATAAACTGATTTATAAAGAGATTAGAAGTTTATATAAAAGTAAAGATGAACAAATATCCTACTTCTTGAATGAAGCAAAAGAGCCAGAAGAGCATTTTGTGATAGATGAAATCAAGCCACATTTCTTAAGTCAAGATAAGTGGTATTTTATGACTGAACCAGAACATGTAATCTTTGAGAGAATTATTAAACTCTCAAAATTATATGATAAATACAAAGAATTTTTTGTTGGAGTTCAAACAAGTCAAGATAAGATATACATACTCAAATATATCAAAGAAAGCAAAAAAGAATACTACCTTCATTCCGTCCAATTAAATAAAGATTTTTGGCTTGAAAAAGAAATTGTAAAACCCATTATAGACAATACAAATATTAATTGTTATTATGTCATCCCTGCAACTGAATATGTTATTTTTCCATATAAAATAGAAGAAGACAGAGCAATTCTTTATACCTTAAAAGAATTAAAATCTAATTATCCAAAAGTTTTGGAATACTTAACAGAAAATAAAAAAGAGTTGGAGAATAGAGAAAACGGAAAATTCAAAACAAATGAATGGTACAAATTTGGTAGGGATCAAAACATTAACAAGCAACATTTATCTAAAATGTTAATCCCGCATGTAGTTAAGAGAGCAATGGCATCAATAGATGAAAAAGGTTCTTATTGTTTAGATAATGTTGGAGCAAATGGTATAATACTAAAAGAAGAAACAAAAGAAAGCCCTTATTATATTATGGCAATATTAAATAGTCCAATAGCCTCTTTTTTTATTAGTAAAACAAGCATTTTCTTAAGTGGTGGATTCTATGCTACTAATAAACAATTTGCTGGAGAAATTCCCGTCAAAGAGATAGATTTTTCTAACTCAAAAGAGAAGCAATTATATGAAACGATTGTGAATATGGTCACAAATATTATTGAACTTAAAAAGAAGTTAAATAGTGTTAAACTTAAGAACGAACAGGATATGATTACTCGACAGATAGCTGCTCTTGAGTTACAAATTAATCAAATTCTTTATGAATTATATGGAATAACTGAAGAAGAAAAGAAGATGATTGAGGAGAGTTTGAGATGACTGTTGAATTTAATAAAAAAGTAATAACAAATAAATTTGGAAAAATTATATCTGATACATCTAATTTAAAGATTGAAAATAGTCAAATGATTGGAATCGCTGTTGATAATTTTAAAAGAGATATAATCAAATCAATAAACGATGAGATAATAAAACCCAAAAATGAAAGAATAAGACATGAATTAGAAGATATCAAAAAAGCAATTTCTAATAATAATGAACGTTTTTTGAAAATAGCATTAAATAAGTTAATTGAGAAAGGGATAGACAAAGGTTTAGATATCATTATAAAAATAATTTTAGTGAGAACAGGAATAAATTTATCATGAATCAAGAACAGAAAATTATTTAGGAAAAGTTAAGATGAAATTGAAAATATTATTTATCATTTTTGTTAGTAGTATCATCTCAATAATAAGCAGTACTTTATTAATTTATATCTTTTCAGCACATGAGTTTTTTAAAAATATTTTCAATTTGTTAATCTTGTTGGACATATTATCTGGTTTTGTGTTTATGTTAACCTTATTTTTTATTATATCTCATCTCATTAAAAGCATTAGCGAGAGGTAGTAAAATGATAAATAAAAATTATTTCTTAATTTTAATGTTATGCTTATTAATTATACCCTCAATAAATGCTACATCTAATTATATTATTTCTATAAGGAGTTCTGACAAAAATATAATTGCTGGACAACCAGTTCATGTAAAAGTAGACATAATTGGGGATGGTTCTTGTGATAAAGTTCTTCTTTATTTTATAAACGATGGACGAATAGTATTTAATCATAAAGAGGCAATTTTATATTCATTTAATAATGATCCAACAGATTTACACAAATATGAACCTAATTTAATGGATATTTCTTATATTAATGATTCACAACTTCAAAAAATGAGCAATGTATCTGTGGTTAGTGACACTAACTTGCTTCATGTTCTTATAAATGAGAAGTCTATTCGCTATTTACGCTTTGAAGGCGAATTATTTACAGATAATAGTATGAAAGGAGGGACTTATAATTTCAAAGCTGCATTTATTTGTAATAAAAATAATTCACTTTCAATTTATGAAGAAAACATAGAGTATCACGTGCAATATTCTTGGGAAAAACTTCAATTTGTTTTACCAGCGCTATTTACATTAACTGGTGCATTAATCGCTGCGTTAATTGGATTTTTTTCTTCAAAATGGACAGATCGCCGAAGAGAAAAAGAAAATCAACTTAAAATATTTAATGAAAAAGTTGTGACACCCTTGTATATAATTCTATTAACTAATCAAAAAATTAAGAACACAAATACAAAAACTAATTATCTTTATCTCACAAATGAAGATATAAATGACATTAATAATATATTTAGAAATTATGCACATATAATTCCTAAATTATGGACAGATGAATGGTTAGCTAGCCTTAATAAATGTGATGAATTGCGATCCAGTATATTAAACGGTAAGGTTATGGATTTAAAATTATTTAATATGGTTGAAAAAGAGTACACAAATATTAATAAACGCAATACAACTTTTAAAATTGAAAGTTAGTAAGGCAATTTTTCGAAATATCCTTAATTCTTATACACATAGCATTTAATATATCTTTCCCAATTTTTTTCACAGGATTTCCAAAATAACTTTAAATTACAACTCACACTCTTTTTCAATCATCATTCACTCACATATCGTTCCACAATTACCCACTCTTTATCTGGTATCCTCTCGCCTTTTTTGTAGCTGGCTCTAAATCGGCACATTCTTGTTCCGCCATATCTTTCATACATCTTTTCCCAATATTTTTTATAGCAGTCATCACAGCAGTAGTTATATAAATCCAAAACATCCTCTTTTCAATCCTTTCATCTTCTGTTGCCAGCAGTTTGTCGCAAACATGGCATCTTATTGCTTTTCTTAACAACATCATTTTAATCATCCTTTAAAAATTCAGACATTCTTTTGAATACTTTGCCCGATTCTATTAAAGACCATGCTTGCTTTAAGAATTTTGA
>JAGVYH010000025.1 GCA_018303325.1 Candidatus Woesearchaeota archaeon | reverse complement strand
AAGATTTTGAAAAAATTAATCTTGTAAGGCACAAAATTAATCCGCAATGGAATTATACAATCGGTTGAAATTGGCAATTTATTTTATAGCAGTCCCTAAGCCATGAATTTTACTATAAAGATTAATATATTCTTTATATTCTGGTCTGTTTCCAAAAAATTGATCTAATGTTGTATCAAAAAAATCTTGAGCATCGCTTGTATCTTTCAGAGATTTTCCTATTTCATGGTCTCCGAAATACAAGTCTCCTTGTTCAAGTACAAACTTTCTCATACAAGATAGTTATACATAATGCTTTATAAAGTTTTCTATTAGTTACTACCAGATAGTTAACATAATACAATTTTAGTCCCGCTTTTATTCTACCCCTCTAATGCTCTTCGAGCTTTATTGGTCGGTCTTTTTCTGAACTTTGATTTTTTCGGACTTCGTCCGAACGTTGCACTAAAAATCAATCCCTATCGGGAGAATATAACAGCGCATGCTGTGTCACAATTCAGAAAAATGTATACTAATTGCTACATTGCGACTGAAGGCGAGCTCAAAATAGCCTCCTTTTCGACGACGAAAACAATTGTGACACAACCTGAGCGATCGCATACGTTATATTCAATTTAGAGTGGGGATTATCAGAAAATTATTTTCGAAAAGTATTTAAATGTCTTTAATAATAAATTATATATATATGAAAAAAGAAAGAAAAAAACAATTAAACTTTCAATTTTGGAAGGTTGAAAACAAAGAAGAAGCATTGTATGTTATCAAACAATGTTCATATGGATTCTTATTTGTTGCCGCACTGAATATCCTTTTAGGATTTCTTATTAGCATGGCAACAATTATTGATGGAGTAATTTACCTTGTTTTCGGTTTATTACTGCTTTTTTTCAAAAGCAGAGTTATATCCATTTTGTTGCTTCTTATTTCAGGAGCTGGAATTGTTGTAACTTTCTTAAACAAAATAGGAGTTACCTATGGTGGAAGTAATGTATTCTTAACAATAATTGTTTTTTACTTTGCAATCGCAAGTGTATATACGACATTTAAATATCACAAGATAGGATAATCCCCACTCTAAACTCTTCGGAATTTTTTTGCTTCGCAAAAAACCGTCTTGCAGACTATTCCTCGTTCCTAACGGAAGAATATAACAGCGATCGCATACGTTTTACGCAATTTTTTCTCTAGCGCATGGGCAATTTTTAAAAAGAAAAAAACACCTGCACCACTACTTCTAAATGCTCATAAATCTTAATATACTAAGTATAAATAGATAGATTAATAATGGGAAATTCGGGGTATTTAGCAGTTTTTATAGTAATAGTTGCGTTTTTAACAGCTATAGCTATAAAATACTTTTCTGAGAAAAAATTGTCAAAATCCAAATTGTTTTCTAAATCTTTAAAGGGATACCAGGAATTATTTAAGCGAATCATTAACGCATTTGTTTTGTTGGTCGTCATCACAGGAGTTTACTTTGGTTTTAAGGCACTTGGTTTAAATATTGAGCTTATTTTATTCGTCAAAATAATTATCATATTCATTGTAATGTTTTTATTATTCTTACTCACAAACTATTTTACAGATCAGTTTGTTGAAAAAACAAGTGAGACGCATCATAGAACATTGAAATCAAAGATAAAACTTGCGCATTTTATTAATTATTTTGTAAAATTATTGATAACCTTGTTTGTTATTTTTGTATTGTTTAAGTTTTGGGATGTGAATTTATTAACTATTTCCCAAAGCTTAATCGCCTTAGTCAAAGAGAACCAACTTGCTTATGCAATCAGTATATTCTTGATTTATCTGATTGTTGCAAAGATACTTCTTTTTGTTTTCAAAACTTATTTTACAGAAGTTGTCAAAAAAACAAAGACAAAAATGGATGATATCATTGTTGATAGAGTTGAATATCCATTATCATGGTCAATAATCCTGCTAGGCATTCTCATCTCTCTCAATACAATTGATTACACGCAGATTTATGCGCAGGCATATATCTTTCCTATAATCAAAACATTAATTGTTGCATTAGTGATACATACATTAATTAAGCTTACAGACGACCTTTTGGAAGAATGGTGGAGAGAAACACCGTCTACAATTAACGAAGATATTATTCAGATAACAAGCAATTTTATCAAAATCCTGTTTATTTTCATTGGTTTGGTAATTCTTCTTGCAATATGGGGCTTAAATATAAAATCTTTATTGTTAAGCGTCGGTATTATATCTGTAATTTTAGGTTTTGCACTGAAAGGAACGCTTGATAATATTTTCAGCGGCATTTCTTTGATGCTTGAGCACTCGTTTAGAGTCGGCGATATAATCAAACTGGAAACAAATGAAGTTGGAGAAGTTCTGCACATTGGCTTGAGAAGCACAAAAATAAAGACTTATGACAATGAGCTGCTTGTTGTTCCAAATGCTGTCTTGGGAAATATGCGCATTATTAACTATGCAAAGCCAGACAATAATTTAAGGGTAGTGCTGCCTGTTAGTGTTGTTTATGGAAGCGATATTGAGAAGGTGAAAAAAGTTTTGCTGAATGCAGTAAATGGAATGAAACAAATATCATTACCGCATATGACAAAGGTAATATTTGTAAAGATGGGTGATTACAGCCTTGATTTCAAGCTCCTGTTTTTTATTGATGATTACAAAAATAAATATCTCGCAGAGAGCCAAGCATTGTCTTTAGTCTATAATGCACTGAAAAAGAACCACATAGAAATACCATATCCGACGAGGACATTATATATGAGTTCTAAGAAGAAGAGAAAGTGAGGACAAAAAAGTGGTAATGTAAATAATCTTGTTGGGTGTAAACGATTTAAAGAAAAAAGAAAACTTAGCGTGAATAATTTTTATACACTGCTGCTCCGCCCATACCAAGTCCTACACACATTGTTATTAATCCATATTGATGCCCTTCATCTTTTAAGATGTTTAATAAAGTTGCTGTGATTCTTGCTCCTGTTGCACCCAACGGATGTCCTAAGGCAATTGCTCCTCCTCTTCTGTTCACATGTTCATCAAAAGCGTTCCTAGAATAGTCCAGCTCTTTCTGCCATCCTCTTTGTACTGCTAATGACTGCGCTGCGAATGCCTCATTCAACTCAATTGCACCCATATCATGAATGTTCAAACCAGCTTTTGCTAAAGCAATTCTTGCTGCAGGCACAGGACCCCAACCCATTCTTCTTGGATCTACTCCTTCATAATGCCATGATATTAACTCTGCCAATGGCTTTACCCCTATTTTTTCAGCATAACTTTCCAGACACACAATTACTGCTGCTGCGCCGTCTGAAACTAAAGAAGAGGTAGCTGCATCTACTGTTCCTTGTGTACCAACTAAAGGATTAGTTAATATAAAAGAGGGTTTTAGTTTTTTCATCTGCGCCAAAGCTGATTCTAAACTTTCATATCGTCTTGCTCCATCATCCACACTTTGATATTTTCCTCCACCTACATTTACAGGTATAATCTCATGATCAAAGGCATGTGTGTCAAGTGCTGCAATTGCTTTTCTATGGCTATGGTAAGCAAATGTTCTCTGCTCTTCTACAGAAATACCATGCTCATGTGCCAACAATTCTGCTGTTACTCCCATGTTTAAGGCAATGTCTCCATTTTCAACTAAATTTAAGTAACCTGTTCTAAAAGCCAATGATGGTTTCAGAAAGTCTGCCATTCTTTGTTGGCTCATTGAATCAACACCACCAGCGATCATTACTTCTGGCTTATAACTCTCAGCAAATCTTTGTCCCGCAATCAAATGTTCTGCTCCACTAGTTATAGCTGTTAATCCTGAGGCGCATAATCTATTTACTGTTGCTGCTGGTACTCTTTCTGGTATTCCTTTTGTCATTATTGCTGATACCCTTGCTATGTCTCCTGCTTGATAATTATATTGCATTGCACAGCCAGCTAGAATGTCTGCCAACTCCTCTCCTCTAACATCAGGATTTCTCTTTAGTAATGCACTTAATACAGTTGAAAATAGATAGTCTGAAGTAAGATGAGAAAAAGCCCCATGTCTTTTTTCTTTTCCATCTCCGCCTTCTTCAAATGGAATTTTATCACCTGTGCTTCTTACAACTGGTGTTCTTACTGCATCTAATATTACGATTCTTTCAGTTAGTATTTTAGACATTTTACTCACCTCTCAAAGTATTGTTAGCTGTACAGTTAGTATTGTTAGCTGTATTGTTGGCCAAATATTCTTCAGCTGTTTTTAGTGCCTTTGTTTCAAACTTATCTTTATCCATTTTAAATGCCTGTCTGGCTACAATAGTTGTTAAGTGATCTCCTAAAGCTAGATTCATAAATGCTTTTCTTTCTCTGTCAAGTAATTCTCTTTCAGTTACATATTCAGGCACTCCTTCTGGTCCAGTAGTATAAACAAGTGCTATTTGCTTCATTATCTTTGGTACAAATTCATGAACAACCCATCCTGACACTCGGCCACCTTCGCTGTCACAAATGATTTTATTATATCCTTCCTTTCCAGGCAATAAAATTCGCACATCGCTTTCTCTTTGTGGCTGATAATTAAATGAAAGTCTATTTACATCATCTATTGCATCATTGAGTAAGGCTTCTGTATTTCTTGAGATTCTATCTGTCGGTTTTAGCCAACCTCTTCTTATTGCATCGTCAGCGCTGCTGGAAACTCTGAACCAATTCCAAGAAATATATTCTACTGCATCGTTTACATAACTCATTGGGTCAATGCCTTCCAATCTTCCTTCAGCTGTTCTCATGTCTCGTCTACTCAACAGCAACTCTTTCATTCCTCCACCACCAGGCACTAATCCAACTGCAAATTCTACTAAGCCGGTGTATAGTTCAGCTGATGCTCTAATATGGGCACCAAACCCTAACTCGCATCCTCCACCCACAGCTTGCCCCTGCTTAACTATCACTACAGGAAGCTCATGATATTTTATTCTCATTGCTAAATCTTGTAATCCTTTTGAAATTGATTCTAACTCTGTCTTAGCTTCCTTGCTGCCTTTTCTAGCAAACAAACTTAATCCGCACATTAAGTATAAATCAGCTCCAAGAGAAAAGTCTGCATCTTTAGTATTAGCTATGATTATTCCTTTATATTCTTCATTTCCGTCAGATTCGCCAAGTGACAAATCCAATGCATGATTAATCTCTTTTATTACGCCTGCGTTTATTGTTCCTCTCTTTGAAGTTATTTCTACCCCTAATATATCTGTCTCAACACTTACAATTTTCACTGCTCCTTTGACTTCACTTATAGGTGTAGTATCTGTAGTATATCTCCTAATAGTACTTGTGAAAGAAATAATTGGCTCGGTTTCTGGACACTGATCATAATCTAACCCATTGATATCAAACACAGTTTTAAATCCTTCATCATCTTTCTCATAAAGTTTCTTTCCCTTTGAAGCTAAATCTTTAGCCCATTCTGGTGTCGGATATCCTCTTTTAGTTGCTGCTTCTACAAATTTATCTAAGCCAATAGCATCAATAATTTTTCCAGGACCACCTAAGTCTCTATTATAACCCCATTCCATTGCGTGGTCAATAGGCAATATTGAAGCATCAGGAGAAACTTCTCCGACTTTCATCAACGCATAAGCACAGTTTCTTAAGACTATTTCTCTCCAAATTTCTCCTCCTTTGTCTTGCGCTTCAAACATTATTTTTACTCTTTCTTCAAAAGTCCTTGCTTTCTTTGCTGCCTCTACAGATTCAAGAGTTGGACCGCCTTTTCCTAATTTTGCTGAAGGTGTATATTTTCCTGTTTCTAAATCAAACACTTCTTTGCCTTTTTTAGCATAAAACCCTTTTCCTGTCTTTGCTCCTAGCTGACCATTTGTCACCATGACTCTCAAGAAGTTTGGTATTGGCATCACACCAAAATCACCATCAAGAGGCGCTGTGCCTTTGTAAATATCATCACCAACGAGCACCATTGTTTCTAAGCCAATCATTTCGCAAGTTACTACTGGTTTTCCTCCTCTGCCCAACATATGTTTTCCTAAAACATAATCTATCATCTCTGCGCCATAGTTTGGAATTAAATTAAGCACATGAGCTAATTCTTCTACACCAATTCTGTTGCCGACAAATCCAGGCGTATCATTGCACAAAACTACACCTTTGCCTAAGTTCTCTCTACCCATCTCTTCAATAAGTTCTGTTACATCCTCACGAGTTTTCTCTCCAGCAACCAATTCTAATAATTTCATATGCCTTACTGGGTTAAAGAAATGTGTTACTAAAAATCTCTCTTGTACATCAATAGGATAACCATCCATTAATCTCTTTATTGAGATGCCAGATGTGTTCGAACTCAAGATAGTTTCAGCGTCTAATAAAGGAATGACTTTGTCATAAAGAGCACGTTTAATCTCTAGAACTTCAGGAACTACTTCTATTACCCAGTCTGCACCACGAATTGCTTTTTCTAAATCGTCTTCTACATTGCCAACAACTATCCTGTTAGCGTAGTCTGGAATCATCAATCCTGTTTTAGGATCATTTTTGATTCTTCCTAATGCTCTTTGTGCTAAAAGGTTTCTTACACCACGATGAGTTAAAGTATAACCTTGTGCAATCTGTTCACTAGATAATTTTGAAGGAACAATATCCAACAAATAAATTTGGTCAATGTCTGCTTCTCCAGCACAATTAGCCAGATGAGCTGCAATTCCACTCCCCATCACGCCTGAACCTAAAATCACTACTTTTCCTTTTTGAAGACAACTACTCATTTTAAGAACACCTCCTAATCTTAACTAAAATTCATTACTGTTTGGAAAAGCGAATACTATGACCTATTTGATTTCTGAGCATTTAGTCACAGATAAAGTCTTTTCCAAATTTAAATATACTAAAAGCAATTAATTTTCGAACAAATTAATTGCTTTTGTATATACAAAAGCACAAAATAATGTTCGATTATTTTGTGCTTTTGGTATAAATTTACAATAAAATGTTAAAATATCGTTTAGTATATAAGTATTATTGTGTTTTAGAAAATAGATTATATTGTAAGAAATAGAAAAAATAGAATAAATCACTACATCAATCTTAGAACACTAACAACTTCTTCATGCTGTCCAAGCCTTTCTACTGCAGAGTCTAAATTTGAGGTGTATAATTGTTTCATTAATTTTTCTTCTGCTAACTTGTGTGCTTCTAAGATACCTGCTCTAACACCAAATCTATCCTGTTGTTTTTGTCCATATTCATAAGAAACGTTTCTTAAAATTCCAATTTCTTGCTGAATTAGCAGCATTTCTATAACTAATGGATCACTTAACACTGTCTTTAACGTAGGAAGCATATTTGCTTGGGCAAATCTATATGTATCATAATTAGCTGTTCTTAATGTAACAAATCCTACGCCATAATAAGTATCCCCGCCAATACCAGCATACATTTGAGTTAATTCATTATCTGTACTACAATTAGTATTATCAGTATTAGTATCAGCATTTAACCTTCTTCTTAAATCAGTCATAACAAGATTAACATACTTATCTTCAATCCTTTTGTCTATTGTATCTTTTGTATGTCTTACAAGTGCATTTTGTTTAATTTGAACCATTGTTTTTACTTGGAGAAAGCTAAGGTCAGTAAATTCTTCTGGTCCTGTCGGATTATAATTCCAGCTACCTGCCATTTTACCCCAAGCCTCATCTAATTTATTTGCTTTTACTATATAGGCACTGGTAACAAGACCACATTCATCCAGCACATCCTGTCCACTCATTAAAGGATCATTAGGATGATAAATAAATAAACCGTTACTTTTACTCACTTTTTCTTCTAATTTTTGCTTATGTTTAGCAACATCTGGGGAAAATAACCCAAATTTAGAACCATTAGTTCCCCCATCTAATGGAAATTCTTCTTCAGAAACAAGTTGTTCTGATATCAAAAATTCTTTGAGAGTATTAACATCTACAAAATCATAAGGCGCAAGTATCCAACCACCTTTACGCCAACCTTCAGAATGCCGAAGAAATGGTTTAAAATCACCAGAATAAAATCTTTCATGAGCAGTTGTGTGCTCAGTATTTATTACTAATCTGTCTGTTAGCTCTCCACTTCTGCATGTTAGTTCTCCACTTGCTGGGTTTACCATAATTACAAGGGGAATGGCTTGTATTTTTTAAAGTTATTGGTATTTGTTTGGCTGGGGTTTTGTCTTCTCACTCTTTTTTTAGTCATTATCCTCTTTTTCCGCTCCAAACCCGTTTGTGGGCGAGTTACGATGAATTATCGCCACCAGCACCTAGCACCCAGAACCTAGCACCTAGTTTTCATAGTGAACTGGTTGGACATGCCAAGAACTAAATAAAAAACTTAATTAATAGTGAACGATGGCTGCGCCTTAATCAATTGTTTAGATAGCATACATTGTTATGGGAAAAAAATAAAACTTAAGAAAGAAATATTTAAAAAAACAGAACAGGAAATAAGAAATCAATAAAACCTCTTACACCTTAAACTTTCTGTTGCAATAACCGCAAGAATCTGGCAGACCCCTGCTTTTTGAGTAAGTATTAACAAATCCGCATCTTTTGCATCTGGCTTTTCCGCGGTCGTCTTCTTCTCCTGCTTGTTGTTTGACTGCAGATTTGATTCCGCCTTTTCCGAGCTTTTCCATCTCTGCTCCAATGCCTTTGCAGTCTCTGCATATAAATGCGCCGCTGTCTACATCCAATACTGCATTGCTTTCACTTATAAATGCGCCGCAGCCTTTGCATTTTATCTTTTTTTCATCCTTTTCTTTTGTCTTAAACAAGTCCACAAGCCATTCAAACATATTATATCACCATTCTTTAGTTTTTAATTAAATAGTTTCAATATCACTTTGTCATTTCTCTTATTGATTTATCATCACAGTAGCTTTATATATTTAAAAGTTGTTGTTTTTAATATAATAAATAGGGATAATTATAACGCGTGAGTAATTATTTTAAGGTGAGTTCAGCATATGCTTTATATATTATTTAATTCTTCTGAAAGTTATCATGAGCCAAAATATAAAATCAACCACAATAAGGGACAATTCAACCAGTTCATTCACAACAAAAGACAACCCTATTCAAAACATCAAACTAGTTATAACAAAAGACAACTCTAATCAAAATATTAAACCAATCATAACAAAAGACAATTCAATTACTTTCTTCAACGAGCAATATCAAGAAACATATCATTCAGTCAGCGGCGCAGTTGAAGAGGCGCAGAAAAAGTTCTCTGATGCATGTAAAATTAAGGAATTTACTAAACTTCATGATGAAATCAATATCTTGGATGTTTGTTTTGGTCTCGGTTATAACACAGCAGTTGCAATTGACAATGTTTTAGCAGTTAACCCTGATTGCAAAATTAATATCATTGGTCTTGAGAATGATATTAATATCCTAAATAAATTAAAAGAATTAACCCCACCAATTGCTCATTATGATTTAATTCAAAAACTTGTTCAATCCATAAATCATAAAAAAAACGAATTTACTCTTCATGAAAAAAATGTAAATCTAAAAATAATAATTGGAGACGCAAGAGAAACAATAAAAACATTAAACAGAGCAGAAATAATAACTACAATAACTAAATTAGCTAATCAAAACAATGCAAAAAATATTCAATTCAACTTCTGCTTTTTCGATCCATTTTCGCCAAAAACCTGCCATGAATTATGGACAAAGGAATTCTTTCAGGATATTTATGCAGTGATGGCAAATAATGGCATTCTTGCGACATATTCCTGCGCAAGAATTGTGAGAGAAAATATGAACGCTGCTGGTTTTATTGTCAAAGACGGGCCGATTGTTGGAAGACGAGGGCCAGGGACGATTGGAGTTAAGTGATGTTTAACTAAATGACACTTGTTGTTTCTTATGTTTTCCTGTGTAATACCCCCATTCAAACAGATAACTTTAAATTTTGGTTAGCATACCCTTTCTCAATGAGATTCACAAAAGATTATTATGCTATGTTAGGTATTTCTAGAAACGCAACAGAAAATAATATCAAAACAGCGTTTAGAAGATTAGCATTGAAATATCATCCAGACAGAAATAAAGGGCATCTACAAGCAGAAGAAAGATTTAAAGATATTAATGAAGCTTACACTGTTCTTTCAGACTCAAAAATAAGAGCACAATATGATTTGTTTGATCCTCAAAGTTTTCAACAATCATCTCAAAGAGATAGAACAGGTAGAACAGAGAAAGATAGAAACAGGACTGTTCATAACAGCGATAGTGTTGATGACTTATTTGGCCAAGGTTCTGGACAGGGATATAGACAAGGTTTTGGACAAGGATATAGACGCGCTAATACCATGCCGCCAGATTATTTAGAGGAATTGTTGCGCGGCTTAGATGAGATAATAAAAGAACAAAGAGCAAGATATATAACTATAACACCACAAGAATCAAGACGAGGTTTTACCAGAAGGGTTGAGATAAAGGCACAGTGGCAGAGGATATTCATTAATACTGCTGATACATATACAGAAAAGCGTAATGCAAACATTAAAATCAGAAAAGAAAAGAATGGAAAGCAAATTGAAACTTTAGAACAATTTGATTTTTATCTTGGACTTCCACTTGATGAAAAAGTAGAATTTGAGATTCGTTTAGAACATTGTGAATTATACGGAACAGTTGTTCATGACGGATTAATATATGCGATGAATTCAGATGTTGATCTTCGTCTTAGCGGAGACATTAATGTAATCATGCATAACTTCGCCAATGTTAAGGTAACCCAAAAAGGTTTTATTGTTAGTCATGACGATACATTTGACAATGATACATACAGAATATTAGGGGTAAGAGCTACTCATCATCTTCGAATTAATGCAACGCAAAGTGATGTATCTTTAAAGTATAGGCAATCAGCCAAATAATTTGATGTTAACTTTTTGATTAAAGGAAAAGTTATATCTGTTTAACCAATTAATGTTTTTTACGTTTTTTTAAGAGTAGTATAACTAAAAGGACGAAAAAAATCATCATAAGACGTGTGGCTTCGCCCAGGAACGAAAAGAATATTAGAATTTTATCTCATCTAAAGAGACTTATACTATCTATACTTATACCAACCATACATATATGCTCTAATACCATAATATTTAAATAAATATATATAAATAAAGGGATTTAACCTGATTTATAATTGATTTACAAGAAAAAGGAGTGAACCCAAAATGGCAGACATTATCCCAAAACACATAAACGAAGACAAGTTTGACAGGTCAAAGCTTAAACAAGTAATATTAGATATGCCTGAGCATATTGTAAATGCGCTTGCAATTACAGGAAAATTCAAGATTGATGCAAAAATTAATGCTGTTGTCATCGCAGGAATGGGCGGGAGTGCAATGGCAGGAGATGTTCTCAAGAATTATTTGTCAGATGTTTCCAATCTAAACCTAAGAATTGAAGTAAGCCGTAATTATTCTCTGCCAACTTGGATTGACGAGAATACATTGATTATTGTAAGCTCTTATTCCGGCAACACTGAGGAAACAATTTCTGCTTACAGATATGCAATTAAAAAAAGATGCAAACTGCTTGGGCTTACAACAGGCGGAAAACTAAAAGAATCATTCACAAAAAATAATTATCCTCAGATAATAATGCCAAAAGGAATGCAGCCAAGAAACGCAATATGTTATTCCTTTTTTTGCATGTTAAGAGTATTAGAAAATTCCGGATTAATCCCTTCACAGACAGAATACATAAAAGAAACTGTAAAAGCAATGAAAAAGCCAATGCTTGCAAATGCAGCGCAGGAACTTGCGAAGAGTTTGGTAGGAAAGATTCCTCTGATTTATGCCTCTGAAAAGTTTGCTCCTGTTGTTTATAGATGGAAATGCGAGATGAATGAGAATACAAAAATACATGCATTCTGCAATGTTCTTCCTGAATTGGATCATAATGAGATTGTAGGTTTTACTAAAAAGATTGGTGAGTTTCATGTGGTTGTGTTAAGCGATGTTGATGACGATGAACACACCAAAAAAAGGATAAGAATAACAAAAAGCCTCATAAAACAATATGGTGTGCCTGTAACTGAAATAGGCATTGCTGGTCCAGATAAGCTGACGCGATTGTTTTCAGCGATATTAATCGGCGATTTAACCAGTTTTTATTTGGCAATGGAGTATGGCATAGACCCAATGCCTGTTGAAATTATTGAAAAATTAAAGAAGATGCTGGAAGAGTAATTAAATTAGTAATACACTAAATTATAATGTGTTAATTGTAGGAAAAAAAGAGGAAAAATGGGTTATACAATTGGTGTTGACATAGGCGGCACTTATATAAAAGCAGGTATTGTCGACAAGAAAGGGAAGATAATCGAAGATATTAAAATACCAATTACTTCTAAAAAAGATGCTGAGTATGTTATTGGAGATGTGATGACTGCTATTGAGAAACTAATTAAAGCTGCATCCCTGCGCAAAATTTCTGGTATAGGAATTGGAGTCCCTGGAAGAATTGACAAAAAAAAGACGACAATTATTGACACGCCAAATCTGCCACTGCATGGAATTCCAATAAAAGATATTCTCCAGAGAAAATTTAAGAAAAAGGTTGTAATAGAAAATGATGCAAATTGCTTTGGCATAGCAGAGTCAAAGATAGGGTTTGGAAGAAAAAATGATTATGTACTTTGCATCACATTAGGAACAGGCATAGGCAGTGCATTTATTATCAAAGGAAAATTATACAAAGGCAAAGGTGATGCACCTGAGCTTGGACATACAACAATAAACTTCAAAGGGCAGGAGTGCCATTGCGGGAATTATGGATGTGTTGAAGAATATGTTTCTAGTAGAGGGCTTGTGAAGATTGCAAAAAACTATGGATTCAAATTAAGTGATACTTTGGAGTTGTTTATTGAAGCTGAGAGAGGCAATTTGCGGGCAATAAAAGCATTTGAAGAATACGGAACAATGTTAGGGCTGGTCTTATCAAATTTTGTCAATACATTTGATCCGGATATGATTGTTCTTGGCGGCCAGATTTCAGGAGCGTGGAGATTCTTCAATAAAACCATGGTGAGAGAATTGAATAAAAAAAGTTTTATCCCCGCATGCAAGGTTGCAAAAACAGAATTAAAAGATGCGGGAGTTATTGGCGCGGGGTTGGGGGTTTGAGAGATTGTTCTTGAAACAACGAAAGTTTAAATACGCTTTCAATTAAATAATAGTATTTTTTAGTATATTCAAATTACTCTTAAATTATTTTAAACTAAAATATTATGTTCAACTAAAATATGTATTTAAACTAAATGAATTACCCAATCGCCCCAAGGAGCTGGGTTAAATTGGGCAAATTTATGA
Source organism: Candidatus Woesearchaeota archaeon (assembly GCA_018303325.1). Taxonomy (GTDB): domain Archaea; phylum Nanobdellota; class Nanobdellia; order Woesearchaeales; family DSVV01; genus JACQSP01. The sequence goes on along the minus strand of JAGVYH010000025.1, from coordinate 21,830 downwards.
TTTTTGAACCAAAACATTTATATATTTGCACATAATTTAATTATTAATACATAATATATAATATATAAGGTGAGTAAAAATGACAACACTAACATTATCTGTCCCTACAGAACTTAAACAAAAGATGGATACTTTCCCCGAGATGAATTGGTCAGAAGTAGCTAGACAGGCTTTTCTCCAAAAAATAGAAGATATGGAGTTTTTGCGAACATTTAAAGAAAAAAGCAAGCTTAAAGAATCTGACACACTAAGATTAGGAAAAGAAGTAAGCCGGGCAGTAAGTGAAAAGTTGCGAAAAATGGCGAGATAAGAATGGATCTCGTTGTTGATGCTAATATTATTTTTGCTGCTCTTATTAAAGATAGCTTTAGTTATTATCTTTTGTTTAGCGGTAGGTTTCATCTTTTTGCACCAGAGTATGTTTTTACTGAAATCGAAAAGCATAAAGAGGAGCTTCTTGAAAAAACAGAGCGTACGACTGAAGAATTTTACAGACTTCTTGAAGTATTAAAACGAAGAATAAATATTGTTCCACTTGAGGAATTAACTGAATATGTTGAAAAAGCAGAGAAAATTTCTCCTGACCCAGCAGATATGGCTTATTTTGCATTAGCATTAAAATTTAATTGTTCTATTTGGAGTAATGATAAGAATCTAAAACAACAAAACAACATTAAAATATATTATACACATGAATTGGTGGAACTATAGTGGTGGACTTTAATATTCTTATCTATTTTGTTAAAGTCCATGTATATAGCAAAGGCATTAATTAATTACGGAAATTTAGTGCCTTTGCTATATATAAACCATAAAATTCAAAAAGAATTAACATTATTAAATTCTTAGTCACCTACACACCTCACCAACTCAACAACAGCTTCGCTATGAACTGTCTGCGGGAATAAATCAAACAAAGTAGCGCTCTTTACTTTATACTGCTTAAATTTAGGGATGTCTTTTGCCAATTGCTGAACATTGCATGAAACATAAAGTATTAGTTTTGGTTTAAGAATCTTTAATTGCTCGATTGTTTTCATGTCCATTCCTGAGCGCGGAGGATCTGTGATGACAAACAATGGCTCTGGCAATTTTAATTTTTTCAAATTAATTGCGTCGAGAACAACTGCTTTTACATTTTTAATATTGTTGACTGCAATGTTTTTTTCTGCTGCGTCTATACACTGCTTTACAGATTCGATAATTGTAACGCCCTTGAACAAATCTGCGTTTATTATTCCAAAAGTTCCAACACCGCCGTACAAATCAAGAAGATGCGCAGGTTTTGTATACTGGCTATAAGAGGTCAAGAGAAGATGGCAATACTCATGCATTTTTTCTGCCATCTCGCTGTTATTCTGGAAAAAACCCTGCGAATGGTAGAAAAAAGTTTTTCCAAGATATGTTTCTTTCAGCATATCTGCGCCTTTTACAACAAAGAAATCATCTGAAATACTCACATCTGCCTGAGATGGCACGTATGCAACAATGACATTATTGGCAGAGGTAATCTTTGCAAATTCTTTTATCTGCTCAATTGTTTCATTTATCTTTTTAGAATCGCTGTTCAGGACGAAAGATATTGAAGAATCATTCTGGGGCGCTCTTATAACTGCATATCTTAACGTGCCTGTGCGCATATTCATATTAAATATATCTGTTAACGTATTTGTTGATGTATTTGTTGATGTATTCGCTGACGTATTTGGTTTGTTCTCGAAGAATGATCTCACTTCTGCAAGTAGTTTATTTAATTCTTCGTTTGATATAACGCATTTCTCCACGTCAATTATCTTTTTGTAGTCATCTTTTTTTCTGAGGCCGATTCCACCTGCATTATTCGAATGAAAGAGAAAATCCATTCTGTTTCTGTAATAAAATTCATTGCCTGAGAAGACTTTGATGTTATCTTCATTGAATGTTTTGTCCAGAAATGAAGCTTTGCTTAGAGCATGAGCTAATGCCTTCTTTTTGTTCTGCAACTGAATATCATATTCAATATGCTGCGCAGTGCATCCGCCGCATGTTCCAAATTGTTGGCATAATGCTTGTCTCATACACAGAAAGAAGATGGAATGGTTTAATAATGTTATTATTTATGAAAGATGATTACCTTAGTCTGAAGAGATGTTTATTAGTGAATTTCATATTTGTGGATCTGTTTCTTTTGCTCACAACCCGTTTGTGGGACGCAGTCCCCCGTCTCATGATTAAGTTTTTAGAGTTTTTACGTCGTAAAGAAAACCTAAACTAAATAATCATGAACGTGTCCAATCAGGTAGGAAATGAAAAATAAATAAAAAGATAATATAATATAACTATTGAGACACAAAACCCTTTATCACAGAACATATCATCCACTTCAATAATACTTATAAATTTCCACATATTCCACACAGATGTGATACAGAAATGATACTAAAGAAACTAAAACTCCAGAATATCCGCTCATACCAAAGCCAAGAGATTAATTTTCCTGAAGGTATTGTTCTGCTCAGCGGAGATATTGGAGCAGGTAAAACAACGATCCTTCTAGCGATAGAATTTGCGCTTTTTGGCTTTAGCAAAAGAACCCTCAGCGGAGATTTATTATTGAGACACGGAAAACATGAAGGAAGTGTTGAGCTTAGTTTTTTGCTGAATGCTAATAATAATACAAGCAATAATCAAAGTTACAGTGCAAAAAATAATACAAACAATAATCAAGAGTACAATGTAAATGATAATACAAACAACAATCAAGATGATAATGCAAAAAGTAATATGAATAATAATCAAGAGTACAATACAAATAATCATCAAAACAATGTACAAAGCAATACTGAAACCAACAATCAAAATAATACACAAAACAATATCCAAAGCAATTGGCAACCCAACAGGCAGAAAGAAGTAATTATAAAAAGGATGCTAAGAAGATCAAACCAAGTAAAACAAGAGTCTGGATATATAATTGTTGACGGCGTTAAAACAGAATGCACACCCAGCGAGCTAAAAACAAAGGTTCTTGAGCTTTTAGGATATCCGCAGGAGATGGTTACAAAATCCACTGATGTGATTTATAGATACACTGTTTATACACCGCAGGAGCAGATGAAACAAATACTGTGGGAAGAAGCAAGTACAAGGCTTGAAACATTAAGAAGGGTATTTGATATAGATAAATACAGGAGAATCATTGATAACAGCAATGTTATTATGAAGGATTTGAAGAGCAGAAAATCTGAGCTGGTTGGAAAAACATCAGATTTAGAGGAGAAAAAAAGAATAAAATTCGAAAAAAGCCTGCAAAGAACTGAACTTTATGAAAAACTTAAGGCGCAAAACATCCAACTTGAAACAATAAAAAAAGAACTTCTTAAAAAAAAGAATGATCTTTCAGAAACAGAATTGAAAATAAAGGAATTGATAGCATTAAAAAATAATTTTGCAATAAATGAAGTTAGGCTCAAAAACCTTATTGAGCAGAAACAGGATAATGAAAAAAGAATAAATATGCTAACTGCGCAGATAAAAAAATTAGAAGATGAGATAACAAATTTTAAAATCATCAGGCCAGAAGAAATTAACAGGCAGAACTTAGAAGAGGAGCTTGCTGCAGAAGAAAAATTTCTTGACGACATTAAAGAAAATAAAATAAAATTAGCGCAGGAAATTGAGTTTAACAATACAAAAATAACAGACCTCTCTGAAGAAATTAAAGAAAAAAGAGAATTGACTAAAGAGGTTATGAAAAAGAAACATGAGATTGAGATGATTCAGAAAGAGGTAGAAGGTAAGAAAGCATTGACAGACACAGCTGAAAAGCTTGGCAAAAGAATAGAAGAATTAAACATGCTCATAAAAGAGAGAGATATTGAAATAAACAAAGCGAATAAGCTGAAAAAAGATATTCTTTCAATAACCAAATGCCCGACTTGCCTGCAGGATATTGACGGGGGGCATAAAGATCATATTACAGTAATAGAAGACAAAAAAATAAAGAATGCCAATGATGTTATAAGAGATATAGAAATTGAAAGAAAAGATAAGCTTAAAGAAAAAGAAAAGATAAACAAAAATATAGAGGACATGCGGGAGCAGGAAAAATTAATCGAGAAATTAAAAGCAGAGTTTAGTGTTTTAGAAAAGTATAACACAGAGCTTGAGAAAAAGCAGAGAATGCTTGAAGAGTTTGTAAAGGTGAGGAATCATCTCAAAGAAGAGAAAATATCTGCAGAAAATATAAACCCTGAATTAATAAAAGAAAAGATTAATCATAAAAAAGAAATACTCTTCAAAATAAAGGAGTATGATGAGAGGGTTAAACAAAAACAGATGAAAGAGCATGATTATCATGAGAAAAATGAAGAATTAATACATTTAAGGGCTTCCTTAGAAAATCTAGAACAGAGTATAAATGAAACAAAGATCAACCTAAGCGCAGTTGAACAGAAGATTGTTTCTTTTGAAAACATTGAAACGCAATATAACCTATTAAAGAAAGAGGTTGATGAGAAATTAGGTCTGGAAAGAGCAATTGAGCTGGAAATTGCTGGATTAAACAAGCAGATTGATTATACTAATGAGCATCTGAACATGTTGGACAAAGAAATTGCTGAAAAAGAAGAGGCAAAGAAAACAATAGACAAAATTGACCTTCTTGTCAACTGGATTGATGAATTCTTCACAAATTTAATGAGAACAATGGAAAAACATATCATGATGAAGCTTTACTATGAGTTTAATGAGCTGTTTATGGAATGGTTCAGCAAGCTTATTGAAGACGAGAATTTAAGCGCGAAGCTAAATGATGAATTCACACCGATAATTATTCAGAATGGATATGAGACGACACTGGAGAATTTAAGCGGCGGGGAAAGAAGCGCTGTTGCCCTCGCCTATAGATTGGCGCTGAATAAGGTAGTTAATTCTTTTATAACCTCAATAAACACAAAAAATTTAATAATACTCGACGAGCCTACTGACGGATTTTCTCAGGAGCAGCTTGACAAAATCAAAGATGTGCTCGACGAGCTGAACATAAAGCAGATTATTTTAGTAAGCCACGAATCAAAGATAGAGAGTTTTGCAGAGCACATAATAAGAATCACGAAAAATGAGCATATAAGCTGTGTTGTTTGAGATATTTAATAAAAAGAGGAGTTTGTTTCGTTCCTGGCATGTCCAACAAGTTCACTAAGATAAATTATAAGTATGGACATTAATTTTCGTGTATTTGATTCCGTACCTATATGTCGTAAACACACTAAATTTTATTGATAAAGTTCAAAGAAAACAATCAATAAGGATTTATCTAATCCCCAGCGGTGTCGCTGTCAATTGCGGAACACCAAGATTATTTCCTACATTAATTTCCATAGAATAAACATACCATCCTTCCTGTTCTTTTACTGCCACTGCAATTCTGTCTGGATTAACGTCGATTGCTTCTTCTGCAAAGTGTCTTGCTCCATTTCCAAGATTATATCTTTCTGTGCTCAAAAGCTGCGGGATAATGCCATCATATAAACCAGCGCCGGTTTTAAACCCTGCAATTACTTTGAGATTTGGAAATTTGGCAATCAGTGGTTTGTATACGGCATCAATTGTTTCTTGGTCTGCTTTTACTGTATTGCATGCGCTGAAGAAAACTGCTTCTACAGAATTTGAAGAAGGCAATGAGCTAAAATCAAGAGAACTTGCGTAGTAATCACCATACAAATAACCTGCCCCATACTGGTGATGGCCTGTCATGACTAAAATACCATAATTTCCATTAGTAAATTCTCTTCTAAACTGCTCAAATGCATCTTGTCCTATGCCATTCCCTAAAACAGCATAATCATTCTGAATAGATGGTCTTCCAAACCAGCCAATAGACCTAAGCACTTCGATGTTTTGCTGGTTAACTGTAAGAATATACGCATTTGTATTCGTGATTCTTGTATCTGGTGTAGTCGGCAAGTCTGTGGTTGGCTGAGGAACAAATGGTCTTCTTTCTTGTTCTGATTGTCTTCCTTGTTCATCTCTTTGTCCTTCTCGTCCATATCCAAACATTGGTTCATTTCTTTCTCTTCCTTGTTCTTCTGCTCTTTGAACTTCTTCCTGATCTACTCTTTGGGAAGTTCTTTCTGCTGCAATACTTTCATCACGAGATGAACCAATTATTAATGAACCTATTTGCAGCAATAAATAAATTGCAGTTGTAGTTGCAATACCCGCAATAAAATAATCCTTTGCGATATTAATATCGCTCCTTGTTTGCGCAGGATTATTTCTCCTATCAATCCATTGATTTACACTATTACTTATTCTTGTTTTTAAATCATTATAATAAACTTTAGCTCTATTCAAATATCTTTTTGGCGCTGAAGTCCCATTATGATCCAATGAATCACATGAAGTATCTATAAAATGATATAATCTTTTAGACAGTGCTAAAACTCCTCTCCCCATATATCTTGCAGTTGTTTCTACTGCTCTTGATCCTGCTTCAGCAGTGTAATATGCAGCATAGGTTAATGCTCTTACCCCTATATCAAGTGCTAAAGCGCCAATATCTAAGGATGTAAAACCAGCGATTTTTAAAGCATCAATTGCTTTTTCCATAACTTTTTCCTGAAACCTTGCTCTCCCACTCGGAACAGAAGCTGTTCTTGCAACTGCATCTGTTCTTGCTCTTGAAACCCCAGCTCTTGCATCCTGTATATCTCTTCTCCATTCAGGAGTATTTCTGTGCAGATATCCTGTTGGAGCAAAAACAAGATTTTCTAGGTCACCATTATTAGAGTAAATTCTGTTAGAACTTGGATGTGCTGCGATTAGTTTATCGCCTAGTCCTATACTTATCTTGTTAAAATTATTTTTTAGTGTTTCCTCTAACATATTAAGTATTATTTACATCATTATTTATATATTTTTCTATTTTTACCACTTATAAATAGTTATAATTGTGCAGTTATTAGTTCATAATAATCGCCTCAAAAAGGATAGCTAACAAAAAAAGTTTATATAATACTACTAATTCATAAACAACTATATTGATTAAATGGTTAGTTTGTTCGAAAACTAATTCAGTTTGATATAAATCATCAACGGGGTGCAAACATGTCCAAGAAAGATGAATTATTAGGCGAAGTCTTAAAGAGAGCAAAGAAATCAAAAAAAAAGCCAACTTTAGTGTTATGCGAGGGTTGGGATGATAGAGGTTTGAGGGCAGCTGAGTTTGTTGTAAAAGAAGGAATTGCCAATATAATTATATTAGATATTGGAAACAAGGTGAGTGGTACTGGAAAAAAACAGGGTATAAATACATCTTTGTTTGAAGTTATTGACATAAAAGACACAAAAAATCCAAGAACCACAAGATTAAAAGAAGAATTAGCAGAAGCATTATTCAAGGCAAGGGAAAAGAAAGGCATGAATAAAGAGGCTGCAAAAATATTAATTGAAGATGAGAATTATTTTGGCTGTATGATGGCTTTGACTGGAAAAGTGGATGGTGTTCTTGGAAGCTTAATGAGGCCAACAGGTGATTTAATGAAGCCTGCCCTGCAGCTATTGAAAAAAAGTTTTGTTAATGAAGTTTCTGTTGCCTATGACCCGAGAAAAGATAGAATTTTATTTATGTCAGACGGCTCTTTAAACATTTCACCAACACCAGAGCAATTAGGAGAGATGGCAGTTAATACAGCAGAGGTTGCAAAAATGTTTGACTATGAACCAAAGGTTGGTATGCTTTCATTTTCAACAAAAGGCTCTGGCGGAGATACTCCTGAAACATTTGCAGTGCGAGAAGCAATAAAAAAAGCAGAAGAACTGGCAGAAACCCAAAACCAAACCTTAGAAATTGGCGGCGAATACCAGTTTGATGCTGCTGTCAATCCTGATGCAGCAAAAAGAAAATGTCCAGACGATAAATTAGCAGGGCAGATTAATTGCGTCATATTTCCAAACCTAACTGCAGCGAATATATTTGTGCACGGAATGGGACAGTTTTCTGACATGGAATTCCTGTTTACAGTAATGTGCGGAATGCTTAAGCCAGTTACAATACTTGGAAGGTCAATGCCGTATGAGAGTGTGAAAAGTATGTTCATTGTGACAGCGGTTGAAGCGAGTGAAAATAAGAATTGAAAGGAATGCAAGCAAAGGTTGAAATAAGAGAGAGAGAGAGAGACAATATAGTATATAGTTACGGACATTAATAGTCCAGTATAATATTCGTGACTTTATTTAACAAAGAAGAGGTATATGGTACTTATACCATACTACTAGGGTATTTTACCGAAATATTAAAAGAAATTGATAAAACTCTGAGCAAGGAATTAGTATTAAGCAAATTGGGCAAAAAAGATGTTTAAAAATGAATGCAAAACAAATCATTGAAACTTACAGCCTGAAAAAACACAAATGGGTGCATAAAGGCGCTCATTCTGTGCTGCATACAATGTATCCTGCTACTATTCATTTGCTAAATCCTTTGAAAAAGTATTGGGGAGACTCTTTTAAGCTGTTTGTGTTCTTTATTATAGAAGATTATCTTCATTGGTATTATAACGAAGAAGACATGACACAGTTAAGAAAGCAGGTTGTAGATAAATTAAATACTGAGCCTAGCTTTTTAAAGAGATTTGAAGAAGATTGGAGGGTTTTAGTAGCAAACTTTTTTAAGAAATGCAAAAAAATTGATAAAATTGGTGCAGATGGCTTGTTAAAGCTTTCAGACGACGAGCTTTTAGCATTATACAAAGAATTCTATGAAGCTTATATTAATGAATATGCTTTGGCAATGGGTTTGATTGAATCATTTTCAATGCAGGTTGATTTATTTTTTAGGCCAATCTTAGAAAAATTTTTAGAAACAAAGGGAAAAAAGAAAAGATTAAATGAAATATTTACCTTACTGCTTAGCCCTGTTGATGAATCTTTTATTAATAATGAATATAGGGGCAGGTTAGCTATAATTAAAGCAATAAAAGAAGGGAATTCAGGCAAAGAAATAAACAATATGTTAGAAGAACATGCAGCCAAATTTCATTGGATTGAGAATAATTATGCAAAAGTTAGAGCATTAAACGCTGCTTACTTTAAGGAAAATATCAATAATGAAATTAAGCTTGGCATAGATCCTGATACAGAAACAAAAAGCATGGATTTACATTTTGCTGAGGTAAAGAAAAAGAAAGCAGAATTAATCAAAGAGCTTAAGCCTCAAAAAGAAATTCTTAATATTATAAAAGCAACAGAGGTTTTTGCAATTATGCAGGATGACAGGAAAAAGTGTGTTCTTATATCTAACCACTACCAAAAAATGTTCATGAATGAGATTGGCAAAAGAGTTAAACTAAACGAAAAAGAGATGGATTATACTATCTTTCCTGAACTAAAGCAAATATTGACTGATAAAAAATATGATAAAAATGAATTAGCTGAGAGGAAAAAAGCAACATTGGTTATCCTGATATTAAAAGGCGCTGAGGCTGAACATGAAGAAGAAATTGAACAAGGAGACAAAGCAAGACAAGCAAAAGAATATGAATTATTCAGCGGAGATGTTGCTTTGGATGTTTTTAATGAATTATTTAACCCACACGTTGATGTGGAGGAAGTCAAAGGAACACCTGCTTCACCTGGAAAAGTGAGGGGGATTGTAAAAATTGTAAGAAAAACACATGACTTAGCCAGCGTTAACAAAGGTGATATTCTAGTTGCATCAATGACACGGCCAGAGATGGTTGTGGCAATGAAAAAGGCTTCAGCAATCATCACAGACGAAGGTGGTGTTACCTGCCACGCAGCTGTTATTTCCCGAGAATTATGTATACCTTGCATAATCGGAACAAAGATTGCCACAAAGATTTTCAAAAATGGCGACATGGTTGAGGTTGATGCAGATAAAGGGATAGTGAGGAAGGTAACATGAATGAACTATTAAAAATTATACGCAAAACAGAGTGGTACAAACAGGCAGGGAACTCTAAAGCTTATTACATCTTCACGCCTTCCAGAGGTGCAGTTAAAAATATAGGATCAAATATTACAATCTGGTCTTTAAAAAATACTAAGCTGACTGAGGGTGTATTCCCTTTAAATGATTTTATTAACACCTCAAAAAAAGCATTTGAAGAGCAGAAAAAAGATTCACAATTTATTGATAAGTATATGTCAAAGTGCAAAGAGAAAAGCATTGAACTTGACAAATATTATACAAAATTTCTGAAAAAAGATATTTCTAAATTTAATATACCACAAATTGCAAAAGCATTGCAGGAACTTGAAAAACTCAATTATGATTATTGGGTTTATGCTTATTTATGCGATGCATTTGATCCTCAGGGAGACGAAATGTTAAAAGAGGAAATAAAAAGATATAATATTACGCTTAGCAAAGAAGAACTTGCGGTCTTCATGCGGATTAATTGGCTCAATTATATGCAGGAAGAACGCTTAGGCATGCTTAATCTTGCTTTGAAGGTTAAACAAAAAAAGCATTCTTTGAATGAGGCAAGAACTCTTCTTGAAAATCATGCAGAAACTTATTTTTATATTGACAACAGTTGGGAATCAACGACTATGTTAACAGCAGATGACTTTATGAAGCGTTTAGATGAGACATTAAATACACCAACCTCTGAAATAGAAGAACAGATTAAAGACATTGAAACAGATTGGGAAAAGGAACATAAAAAACTGCAGAAAAAGTATTTAATACCTGACAGCTTAATGAACATACTTTACTTTTTCAGTCAGCTCTTTAAATTAAGAGATTTAAGAAAGAAGCAAACTTTGGTAACTAATTACATTTATGATTTATTTTTTTCAAGAATAGCAGAAATATTTTCTCTTGATTTTGAAGATTTGAGGGTAATATTAGCAGAAGAAATCACAGAAAATGTTAATGCAGAAGATTTAAAGAAAAAGATAAACGCAAGAAAACAGATTATTCTGGAAACCTATTGGGATAATAAAACTACCCATTATTCAGGAAAAGAAGGAATGAAAATATATGAAGAGATTAATAAAACTTTTGTTCATAAAGGGGACATAATAAAAGGAACTCCTGCCTTTCCAGGAAAGGTAAAAGGGATAGTACGTGTAATTATGGGAGAAGTGCATTTTAGCAAGTTTAATAACGGAGAAATACTTGTCGCACCAATGACACGCCCTGAATTTGTTCCACTAATGAAAAGAGCTGCTGGAATTATTACAGATGAAGGTGGAATAACTTGCCATGCAGCAATTGTTTCCAGAGAATTAAAGATTCCTTCTATTGTCGGAACAAAGATATCAACAAAAGTTTTGAAAGACGGCGATGTTGTTGAAGTAAATGCAAATCATGGTGTTGTGAGGAAGGTAATTAAAAATTGAAGTATAGTGTTCCTTTTGTTTGGATTGTTATTAATTCACCCTTTATTTATTGTTATTATTATGTTACTGTGTTACATATTTTTATGATACTTTATTACATAAATTATGTGACTTAGTACCGAAAAATTTATATACTTAATTACCTAAATAAGTATGAGGTTTAACACAAATGAAGATAGAAAGCCATGTAAGAAATCTGAAAGAAAGCCTCGACGAAATAGCAGATGCAATAAAACAAGGCATTGTCAACAAACAGAGAACTATTGGCTTTCACACATCTGCGGCTTGTGCGGACATGTTTGAGATATTGCTTCATAAGAAGAACCTTATTCCACCCGATATATTAATCAAACATGAATGGTTTGCCTCAAAAAACAAAATCAATGAAAAGTTTAGGTTTGAATTCGACGGCAAAAAGGAGATAATAGAAATGATAAGCGAGATTGAAAGAAAAAGAAACATATTATGTTATGGAAAGCCACAAAGAGAAGAAGAGCTTGAGAAAATAATAATTTTATTCAATCAAATAAAGGAGAAATTCAAGGAGTTGGGTTTAAATGAAATCGAATAATTTGATAGCATATGCAATAGATTTTACATCTTTCTTTATTCAGAATATTGAAGATGAAGAAAGACATGAAATAAAAAATATAATCTTGTTTGGAAGCATCGCGAGAGCAGATTTTGATAAGAATAGTGATGTAGATATATTTATAGAAACTGCAAATAAAAACATAGAACTTAAAGCAGAGAAAATATTAACTGATTTTTACAAAAGCTTGAAGTATACTAAATATTGGAGATTGTTTGGAGTAAATAATGAAATCAGCCTAAAAGTCGGAGAACTTGACAAATGGGAGCTAAAATCAAGCATTATTTCTAACAGTATTGTCCTTTATGGAAGATATAGGTCAAATGTAACAGAAACAAAAACAAAACAGTATACTCTTTTTGAATTGAAAATAAAAGGAAAGCGAAAAAATATGATGAGAATATGGAGAAAACTTTATGGTTATAAACAAAAAGTAGGCAAGAAATGGTATAATACAGAAGGATTGATAAAACACTTCAACGGAGAAAAAATTGGCAAAGCAATATTTATTGTTCCAATAGAAAATACCCAGCCAGTATTAAAATATTTAAAAGAGAATAAAGTTACCTGCTTGATACATAATATTTGGAAAGGGAAAATATAAATTTGATTGATGCGGATAAAGGAATTGTGAGGAAAGTAAAATGATAAAACTAATCATATTTGACTTTTCAGGCGTCTGCTATAGTGAAGAGGAAAAACCGTATCTGCATATCTTCGCAGACAAACATAAATTAAAATTTGAGGAAGTTGAGCCATTTTTTGACGAGCTTATTGTTAAGTCTGAGAGAGATGAGATTTCTGGTAAAGAAGTTTGGGACAAAGTTATAAAAAAGTTCACAATAAAAAAATTTAAAATAAAAGAAAAATACAGTGCAGAAAATATAATAAAAGAAATGATAAGCCTAAAAAAAGAAAATACTGAAATGCTTGAACTTGCAAAAAAACTTGGCGAAAAATATAAGACTGCTTTTTTCACAAATTATAATCGAGATTTCTGGCAAGAGGTAGAAAAAATATTTAACCCTGCTCACTATTTTAATTTTGGCATTGTGTCATATCAAATAAACTCAAGGAAGCCAGAGCCAAAAGGATTTTTAGGTATACTTGAGCATTTTAAAGTAAAGCCAGAAGAAGCCATATTTACAGACGATTCATTAAAAAATGTCCTAAAAGCAAAAGAGCTTGGAATAAATGCAATACATTTTAAAAATATTGAACAGTTTAAGGAAGAGTTAAACAAGTTAGGTGTTGTGGTTTAAAAATTTAAGTTATCAATTAAGTTAATTATAGAACTCTACTGATACACTCTTCCCAATAAATCTGCTTTTGTAATTATTCCTATTGTTTTTCCTTTGTCTTTTACAATTACCATCGGAGAATATTTTAACAATGAGCCGACAAGTGTTATTGTTGAATCCTTGCTTATTATCGGCGGGCATTCGCCCATAAATTCCCTTACTTTTGAATCTGGACTGGCATTGTTCATTATTGCATCAAGTATCTTTGCTTCTGATATCATGCCAATAAAAAGGTCTGGGTGCTTTTGGTCAATTACTGGAACCTGTGAAATGCCTTTTTGCTTCATGATTTTTATCGTGTGCTTAAGCGAATCCTCAGCTTTAACTGAAATAATGTTTTTGTTGATTATTTCTGATGCTTTGATCTCTTTTTTTTGATTAAGGCATTCTATTGCAGAAAAGATTTTCTTGATGTTAGTATAAGTAGGGTCAATTTTATTGCTCTCAATCTTTGCGATTAAAGACTGCGAAACACCTGCTAATTTAGCCAGCTCTGTCTGTGTAAGACCATGTTTTTTTCTAAATTCCTGTATTTCTCTTAGTTCTGAGATCATTTATTGTATGAACAGATGTTATTATTTATAAAATTAGTGAAATATATTCTTAAAAGAATTATTGTTCCATTAAAATATTCTTCATAAGACGATGGACTTCGTCCCACAAACGGGTTGGGAACAAAAGAAACAGATTAATGTTAAATTCATTTAGTTTTATCCTGTTCTGGCATCAGATAAAGTACTTCCGCAAAGAACGCTTCGCCTGTTGGTTTTCCGTCGCTGTTCAGCTTGTACATCCTGTCAAGTACAGAAAATACATGAACCTTATGAACATCTGCGCTGTTCTTTCTCTTTACTCTTAAAGTATCTTTATAAGTTATGCTTGGCAACGCTTCCAATGGGAGCTGCTCTACATCCTCGCCGTTTGATATTGCAAGATAAACTTTGTTGGCCATTTCTCCTGTTCCGCCGAACACAGAAGTAATTCCAGAAGGAATCTGCGTCCTTATTGCAATCCTTCTTCTGTCTGGTGTTATTGATTCTAAATAATCCACTCGTGCCTCGACATCTCTTTCTAACGTCTCTACCTGCGCTCTTTTTTTTTCAACCTTTCTATTTCTTCCTTCAATATCAGCGCACTGATTGTCATAAACTAATTTATGCCTTGCAACAGTTGCATCATATGCTTCTTTGTCATTAGCCAATGCTACTCTTCCCTCGTCGAGCTTTTTAACAGCTGTTGCATAATCCTTTTCTTTTTGCGTCAGAGCAGCAACATTTTTCTCATATTCTCCTCGTAACTTTGTTAAATCTTCTTCGCTTTTTCTAATAGCGCCCAATCTTCCTTCTAAATCTTGTTTTTCTTTTGCCAGTTGCTCTTTATCGCTGTTTAATTTTGTTCGTTCCTGCGCATATTCCTTTATAATATTATCATACATTCCTTTTTTCTCGGCAAAAGCAGATTCTCTGCCTGCAATTTTTGCTTCCTTTATCACTAATTCTGCTTCTCTTGATTTATACGCAGAAAGCGCCTGTTCATATTCTATTTTTCTCCCAAGCAGGAAACGATTGTCAGCTTCAAGAGTTAGTTTAGCTAAGGTAACCTGCTCTCTGGCTGTTCTTTCTTCGTTAACAATCTGTATGAGTGATAATGCTCTTTGCTCAAGGCCAGCTATTCTTCCTTCATATTGGATTGCAGCTGCAGATGATGCTTCTTTTTTTGCTCTTTCAATTGCATCATCATATTGCGCTTGTGTATAAATATGATGAACAGTTGCGCCGGGTTGCATAGCACTTCCATCCCTGCCTTCGCCTTCAACAGATGTTAAAGAAGATGCTCCGGTTCTTTGAGACATTCTTCCCTTAGAATCATCATGCGCGACTCCACCAGTTGATGATACAGCTGCGCGTTTTCTTTCTGCGTCCGGCGATTCATATTCTTCAATTCTTTTGACCAATGCTATATTTGTTACCTGTAATTCCCGAACTTTTAAACTCAAATTATCCCTTTCCGTTGCATTAGCTGTTACACCTCTTTGAAGAGTGTCTCTTGCTGACACAGATGTTTTCAAATCTTTAGTTAATTGTTCTACTTTTTCAAGATATGACCCAACTACTGCATCAGTTAGTCTTGTATGTTCTTCATGAGATAAATAACCTTCTAATGTTTGTTGAGGTGATATTAATTGCTGAGTAAACTGAGGTTGCTGTGATTGTGCGGAGTGTACGCTTCTCACTGCTTCTAACTCAGATTCAAGACGAGAAACACTTGCATTTGCTGCAGCTAGCTGCTCTTTTAAACCTGCCTCTTTCTTTCTTAATTCTTCTAACTGTCTTGCTGCATCTGAAATAAGCTGTGTTACTTCATCTTGTGTAAAATATGCTTCTCCTCTATATTTTTTAGTTCCAAAACGCCAAATACCGCTTGCTCCTCGTTTTAGTGCTTCGTTTTCAATTCTTAACCGCTCTATTTCACCGTCGTCTGCAAGAATTCCGGTTTCACGAATATCCACTTTCTGTGCTTCTTCTAATTTGTGGACTGAACCCCTTAACTCAGCAATAGTCCTTTCTCTTTCTTTAACTAATCCTTCCTGTTTTGATAACTGCTCATCACGTATCTTAGACACATCATAAAAAATACCTTTTTCTTGAATATATTTAACAGATACTTCTTCTACTTCGGCAACTAATCTTGCCAACACATCAATAGTATATCTCACTTTTTGGTTTAATGAATTAGAAGATATTTTCTGAGCTTCATTCATGGGCTTTATTTCATCTGCGCTCAAAGGAGCAGCGTGATGATATGTTCTTAAAGTTCTTATATATGCACCCAAAATATGCCTGTATATCTCTTCAGAATAATGCAAATTAGAAACAGACTCTGCCAAAGCCCCAAGCTCAGTTTCACTTAATTTAAATCTTCCTTTGAATTCATTATTATTATGTTCATTATCATTAATTCCAAGAAGCTCTCCTGCTTTTGCATTCAATAATAAATATAATTTAGTGATAAATCCATGCTGATAAGTTACATAATCTCTCATAACAACTCTTAATCGTGGTTCAACTAACACAGATTCCAGTTCATTAGATATTACATCACGCAGTGCATCTACGTTTTGGTCAACAGGACTTCTTTCTATTACTTGTTCTTTGCGCCTAATTCTTCTTAAAAGATCAGAAATAATAGGAATAGATATTTGTTGCGGCTCATCTTTAATTTCTGCATAGGAAAGGATAGTTCTCATCGCAGCCATTAATGAAGGCGTTGCTCCGGCAAGAACATTAAATACATCGCGTGTATAACAGGCATCAGCCCATGAGCGAAAAGCTGTACTTTCCCTGATTAACTGCTCCATGCTTGAGTTTGTGCCAAAATTCTTCTCCCTCTTTACATACTTTTCTACCTTCTTCTCCCTCTTTACATACTTTTCTACCTTCTTCTCCCTCTTTACATACTTTTCTACCTTCTTCTCCTTTTCTGTCGTCTTTTTTTCCTTCTCCGCTTTTCTCTTTTTTTCTATCGACCACACCTTCTTTGCGTTTGTGGCGTTTAATTGATAAATTATAGTCTTCAGAAATAAGCCCAAGAGAAGCTAATGTTTCAGGGTTTAAAATATCCCAACCCGTAGTTTTTAGTAATTCTGCATCTATCATACCTTGGGCATATTCAATACTTACTCTACCATCTAATGTAAGAATGTTTATTGCCCTGTCTGTTGCCATTTTTTCTGCATCTGTATCTGTCATGTTTGTTCCTTCACTATAACATTCAGTATAACCATGTCTGGCATATATCTGGCATATTAATCTGACCACTATAGTTAAAATAGTAGAACCCGCTCCAACCTGTTTCCCAAAAGCCTGTAAAATGAGGTGATTTTTAAATCTTTCGAAGACTTCTTCTATTTTTATTATTTTCATCTATTTTTTCAATAAATTAATATATTGGTATTGTTTGAAAGAGATTATTATCTTGGTTAATATTTATGAGTGAAAAGGTGTGAAAAAGAGGATAATTCACATCTAAAAAGGGGGAATTATGAATTACAAGTCAGTGTTATATTTTAAATTAGGTGTTTACATATTATTCTTCTTGGTAATTGGATTTATACATATAAACTCAGCTTCAGCAGCAGTTTATGACGATTGGATAGCTGAGCATGAAACAGTTAATATTAACGGAGATGATTTCACTGCCAATTCTGATGAATACAGAACAATCTTATTATTAAAATCAAATTCCAGCATTATTGTTCTTAATAAAAATGAAACAAAGAGCTATAATGAGCTTCTGTTTAGTTTTGTCGAGAGAAAGATTTACCTTAAGTCCAACCCAAATGTAGAGGTTAATGTTTCAGAAGATGGTGAAATACCAATTCAGCTCTCAAATGCACTCGGCAAATTTCATTTGATTGTCGACAAATATGAATCTGGCATACAGATAGAGAGAACAGTTAATAATCAAGAAGTGCTGCTTGGCAATTCTGTTTTTGTGAATGTAAAACTTACAAATATAAGAGATACTGCATTAAATAATGTTGAATATGAAGAAATAATTAATCCCTATTTTCATAAAAAAGGAAGCATTATTGTTGGAAATATTGAAGAAGAAAGCAATAATCTGTCAAAAGAATGGGAAGAAGCAAACACTGGAACAATGTCAGGAGCCAACGACGACAAAAAAATATACTGGAAAGGGAATCTTAAAAAGAATGAAACCGTTGTGCTTAAATATAAACTGCAGCTGACAACAATACCCCCAACCAGAAAAGCTTATCTTAACAATTCAAAGGTTTCATTCACAGATAACAGCGTGAAAATACAAAAAACAACTGAGCCAGTTGAAATAAGCATAATCTCGCCGTTAGAAATATATTTTGAAACTGAACTTAATGAGAGCATTGACACTGGCAAAAAAACAGGGATAATGCTGGTATTAAAAAATACACATCCTGAAGAAATAATAAAATTAACTTCTTTTGAGATAAATCTCGGAGAATCTGAAGTAAGCAGCCTTAGTCCTTTGCTTGGAAAAAAAACAGTTAAAACAATTGCAGAAAAAACCGGTTCTAAACCAAGCCCAAAGACAGAACAAGAAGAAAAAACTGAAAACCTAGGCTCAACAGAAAAAACTGAGAACCTAGACTCAACAGAAAAGACTGAAAAAAGTCTGGAGAAAGTTTCAACAGTCTTAACATTCACTGGAGATTTAAAGCCAAATGAAGAAATAAAACTGCCGTTTAAAATTTCATATAAGTCATCTGGAAATAAAGAAGTTCTGTTCACTGCCAAATATTTGTTTATGAATAAAACTAACACAGAATTATTCAAAAAAGAATGGTTTGTGAATTTCACGCCATTAACTCCTATTATTGAGATTGCAGGAGAGAGTTCATTAGATGCAGGTGTACTTGGCACGCTGCCAGACATTCAAGAAAATGAAACAGATGCAGAAACAATAAACTACAATTTCTCGTCAGGTGAAACTAAGATATTCAAGTTTTTTATCGACAACAGAAACAGCATGAGCTTTTACAATGTGTCTGGTGTTATTGACTTTGGGTTTTATCAGGAAAATTTCACAAGAGAAGAGCTCCTGCCAAAATGGAAGAGTGTTGCAGCGCTTATTAACAGAAAACTGCCTGTGCTTTCTGAAGATAAAACATTTATGATAAGGTTTCACGGAGTTTACAAAGTTTCAGGCAGTCAGGAATTTTCGTTTGACACAGAAAAAAAGATGACAATATTAAAAAAACAGAACTACACCCAGCCATTTAGAATAATACATTATCCGTTTAATTACAGCGACGATATTATTGAGATTTATGTTGGTGTAATGGATCTTCAGCACAGCCTTGATTGGTTAGAAATTGGCACTGATTATGGTATTAAGGATTATGAAATTAACAGCTTTGTTAGCTATGGCGACGACAATGCTGGCAATAAACAAAGCAAGGAAATAAAATTCTCAAAAGTGCAGCTGATAAAAGGAATGAAAGGACAGCTGTTCATTGGACAGAGAATAAGGTATAATATTACCAATGCGTTAGGCAATAGGATAGAAAATATTTCATTGGCTACACAGGTTAATTATAAAGACGGCGATGATACTTACACAGCATATTTGACGACAAATGACCCGCTTTCAACATATATAACAATCGTTGATTCAATGAAAAGTATTGGCGAGAAAAATATGAAAGATATAAATCTGACAGATGACAGCGGAGAGAATATTGGTGAAGGGAATGATAAAAGCAGTGATAATGATAGTAACAACAGTGCAGAATCATTGATAAGCTTCTCACCAAAAACAATTGTGCTGATTATTATTCTGATAATTGTACTAATTATATTAGCGATAATATTAAGCGGATATACAAATATATCTGTTTTTAGAAATATGAAAAATATAGTAAATAAACTAAATGGTTTAAGAATACCTGAATTTATGACACGCTTTATACCTTTTATTTGTAAAAAAGACAAAGAAAAAGATAAGGAAGAGCAAGAAAAATCCAAAAAACTCCCAGAAGCGCCCAAACCTGAGCATGATTACACTAAACTAAAACAATATATATCAGAATGCAGAAAACAAGGTTTTAATAACGAAGAAATAAAAAAAGCCCTGTTAAAAAAGAAATGGATAAAAGATGTTGTGGATGAATTTTTTAATTAAACAATTCAATTAATAAAATAAATAGAAATATCATACATCCACGAACAGCATATACTTCTCTTCGCCGCCCATTTCTGCGATGATTCTTTTGAATATTATCTTTTCAGGGTCTGGCATTAGCTTTACTCTTGCTTTAATGTCATTAAAACTTTCAAATGGCTTGTCTTTTCTTTCTTCAATTATCTGCCACATATGTTTCTTGCCTAAACCTGGCAATAACTCTATCTGATGCATTCTTGTCGTCAATGGCTGAGCTTTGTTAAAGAAATCAACAAACTTCTTTTCATTTTTCTTTATGATATCTATTATTACAAATTCCACTTCTTTCCTTGCTGTGCCTGTAAGTTTGTCTAAACCAATCTTGCCGTTAATATGATGAATCTGCTCTCGTTTGCCTTCTCCTATATAGATTTCATCATGCGGCTGAAGAAAGATGCCTTTTTTTGGCACTAATTCTAAAAGTGTAAATTTCTCTATACCTAGTGCTTGAACTATCGGTGTCTTTAAGTGGCTTGGCCTCTTATCAAACAAATATCCGTTTGGAAGAAAATCTAGCACAATCGCATTTTCTTCTTTTGTTTTTTTAATCTCTTGAGTTTCCATGTTACAATTATATTAAAGTTAAGTTTATTTAAGGTTAATAAAATTTATTTAAGTTTGGTTAAGTTTAGGGGGATTTATACTAAAAGTGATTAATTTTCGAACAAATTAATCACTTTTGTATATACAAAAGTGCAAAATAATGTTCGATTATTTTGCACTTTTAGTATATTTAGGGTTATTATTTTAATTACACTTTTCTTTGAATCTACACTAACCATCCACTAATTACTCTAATAACTAACTAAATCTATTTTAAGGTGTTCCTTATATATAAATGTTGCGAAAAATCGAATTATTTATATATATGTTATTATATGATAAGAGATTAAGATAGTAATAAATAGAAAGAAATAGAAAGAGTAACACATTATTGTTAATATCATAAAAATGAGGTGAATAGAATGGGAGAGACATTTCCATTAAAATCTAAAGCTAAATCAAAAAATGCATCTGGAAATGCTAATAATAAAGCTAATAATACAAGAAATGTTAACAACAGAAAAAGCGCAAAGGATTCTTCTATTGTCGATAAGATAAGAGAAGAGCAAAAAAGAATTTTTTCTAAGAAAGCAGAAGACGATTTCAAGTCGCTGTTCAAAGGAGTAAAAGAAACAGTTGATGCGAAGGCAAAAGAAGCATCAACACCAAAATACAAAAGGAATGTCAAGGCAGAACATAAATTTTGGGTAAGTGATGGGAGGGAGCTTAATAATTTGCTTGAATTGGCGCATACAATCAGACATATGAAAGATGAAACATTCAGCAATCATGTAAATGATAATAAAAATGATTTTGCAAACTGGATAAAAGATTGTATGGGTGAAGAACAGCTGGCAAATGACCTATCCAAATACAAGACAAAGTTCAGCAATGAATTATTAATTTTAAGGCATATCACCGACCAGCTCAAAGAAAATAAAGAAAATGACGCGATAAGAGAATAAGAAAAGATAAAATTATTGTAATATACTAAATGGAATTAGTTTTCGAACAAACTATAAAAGGTTTTGAATAATTTATAAAAATAGTCAAAACCTTTAATAGAGCCGCTTTGAAAATCAAATAAAAAAAGGGTTATTCAAAGCTCTCTATAGGAAATAACTTTAATTTTCGGATAAACTGAAATTAATGTAAAGTTATTTCCTAATAATCAAATCACTTTTTGCTAGTCACTAATGTTCCGATTATTAAAGTGATTTGATATATAGTAAGTGACGTAAATTTTTATACAAATAGTGTCACTTACTATATTTATCGGACATAACTAAATGTATAAATATTTATGTCCGACATTATAATTC
>JAGVYH010000074.1 GCA_018303325.1 Candidatus Woesearchaeota archaeon | reverse complement strand
TCACGCCAAGTTATTATCAATTAATAGGAATCTTCGCCCCGAAACGAAGTGGAGGGGTCGACCGAAGGTCGAGGGCTTGCCCCGAAGAGGAGGTCAATTATTAGTTATGGAATCTATAAAGGGCTGGATGAGATAGAATTAATAATTAATATGATGTATTTCACGGTTTTGATTCTCTCACAAATTGAAAATCTAAAAAATATATTTATATAAATAGGAAACTATTTATAACATTTAACAATATTCCAATCAAAAAATAAATATATTTATAAAGAATTCTTAATTTTCCTTTCTTAATCTTACTTAATTACACGCCTCCGTAGCATAGTAGCTATTGCGTTAGGTTTTAAATGAATTTAAAACCCGCAAAGCCTTGGTATTGCCAAACAAACAGGCAAAGGTCGTGGGTGCAATTCCCACCGGAGGCTTTTTCTTTTTTATAATAAATTTTTGGATGAAGCCGATGAAGCTTCTACTCAAGAAAAAAACAAATCATTCACTCCATAATCTGTTTCATCTCGAGAGCTTTTCTTAAACTTATATTACCACAATTAACACAGCTGAAAAACGTTCCAAACTTTCCGTCTCTCATCTCAAGCAAAGAGCCGCATGTACATTTAATATTATTCATCACTCTTTCTTTATGCTCTGCACATACTTCTAATCCCTGCTCGTTTTTGTTCATTGCAAGCTTGCCGCAGAATACACATGAAACAGTCTTATAAGAGCCGTATACCTTTCTTCCTCTAAATGCCATTAATTAATTCACCTTTTTTACTGCTTCATCCATTTAATCAGCTTTCTTAATTTTGTTTAATATATCCTTATAATAAACAAAATGAAATTAAGGAGAATAAAATAAAAAAATTAAGCTACACATCCGCCAGCAGCAGCTTGGGAATTTGTGACACTTGCACTTCCTTCCAATACTGTGTCGCATTCACTTGGCTTTGTGTCAAAAGCATTGCATAATCCCTGTTTGTATCCCTCAGGTGATCTTGCTCCCTGGAACTCAACACCGTCAATGAATATTTGCGGTGAGCCTCCAACACCTAATTTTGTGCCTAATACAAACTCTGCTTTTGTCAATGATATTGCTTTATCTTTTTCACACTTTTTTATTTTGTCTGTATCATAACCAAGATCTTTTGCAACCTTCTCCCAGCAGGTGTCTGCATTTTTAAAATTACATCTTGTGTTCATTTCTATCGCGAACTTGAACCAGTCTGCTATTCCATATTCATCTTTTACGCAAGCTTCTCTTACATTTTGGTGCAGTTCTTGGCCGCCGTGTAATGAACAATAACTTTGCCCTTTGTTATCTTCGTCTTTGTAACATTCTTCGCCATTCTCATAAATAACATAATGCGGGTTAAACACAGCCTTGTCTTTTAAGAGGTCATAGACTGGCTTTATTGCTTCTTCTGCTTGATTTCCGTAAGGACAATAGCTCATAACAAAGAAGTCAATCTGCGGCTTATTATCTCCTAATTTCACGCCAATTGATTTATAAAATTCTTCTCTTGCGCTTTCATCAACGAAATAATTAGCGCCTGTAACAGCGTCTAAAAGTTTGTAGCCATCATCTGTTTTTTCAAAAGCGTTTGTTAATTGAGGTCCGCTTTTCTTCCAAGCATAAGTTTCAGCGACTTTTTCCTCGAAGAGATAAGCAGGTAACTTTACAATTTTATTTTCCTGAACCAGCTTTTTGCCTTCTTCTGTGCTTACATCCACTTCTTCAACAAGTGCGCCGAGAAATATGCTCTTTGTGACAGCTGTTAATTTTGCGGTATCACACGTTTTGCAGTTTTTGTCATTAAGAACTTTTATGGTAATCTTTACTGGCTCAGTATAAACACATTTTGCCTCCTTTGTATTTGGAAGTTCGCATTGTCCAATCTTTTCAGGCTCACCTGTGCAATCACTATCATCGCCGCAAGCAGGCATATTTTTACATTCAGGATGTTCGGTTAATGTTGGTGTGTTGCATATTGCTCTTTGGAAACTTAATTCATCCCTTCCACCTTCATATGACTTTTCATTTATATATATTGTTGGGCTGCCTTGTGCATTAATGGCTTTGCTTTTTTTAAATGATTCACTTAATAATTCCTTGCCTTCGTCGCCATCATAACATTTTTTTACTTTATCTACATTAATATCTGCATCTTTTGCGCATTCTTCCCAATTTTCAGGTATGTCTTGAGCAAGTTCATTCATGCATACAACCATATCCATATATTTGTCAGGATTGTATTTTGCTGCGCATAATTGTACAGTATTGCCTAATACTTCTTTAATTCCGTGCAATGATTGAAATTTTCCAGGTGATGTTTCTTCACCTATAAAATTAAGATTAAACTCAACTGCGTTTCCAAACTTGTCAAGAACTGGTTTTATTGCATCTTCTACCTGTGTGCCGTAAGGACATTGGCTCATGACATAAAAGTCAATCTTTGCTTTGTCGCTTTTCCAGTCGAGAATACTAGGTGATTTCAACCAGCTGAAAACAAGGATTAATATAATCAATAATCCAATTATTGCTAGAGGAATAATTATCTTTTTTGAGAAAATGTTGTTATACCAAGCTTCTTTTTCACTATCTGTGTTTATATTTTCGTGTGTGTGATGTTTATGTAGATGTTCATGCAAATGATGCTCATGCTCTGGCTTAACATCTGAATTTTTAATATTTGTTTCTTGTACTTCCTCTTTGTTTAAAAAATCCATATCTTTATCTTCTTTGTCCATTATTCTCCCCCTTTATTGATTTTTGATAATCAAATACTCTTAATATACTCTTTATATTGACTTATCCTAAAGAATCTAAAAAATATAACCCTATATAAATATTATGAATGATTTATTTTAATACAAATACTGTATTTGTTTAGCTGATTTTAAGTTTCTTGCTCTTCTTGATATCTTTTTCTCGTCTCCAGCACGTTTGTGGGACGCAGTCCCCCGTCTTATGAAGAATTTTTAAAGTTTTAAAGAGTTTTTTAACGTTTTTCTAATGTTGTATGTATATTCAATTTTTAAAAAATAAGGAATAATTAAAAATAAATGAACTAAAACATCCTAGTGAACTGGTGGACTGCGTCCCTAGAACTAAACAAATACCAAATACTTAGTATCAATTTTTGATGAGTAACACAAATTAAAAGTAAGAAACCAAAAATAAATAATAGAATAAAGTTAATAATGAAAAATAAAATAAAAAATAAGTAAAAGTAAAAAACTTTTACCTTCTGCTTACTGCAACAATTAACACAACAATTACAAGCAAGACTACAATTATACCAGCTACTAACAAGCCGATGTATAAGCTGCTCTCAAAGAAGCTTTCTTCTCCGCCAATTGTGGTAGCAGTTGTTGCTGGTGGTTCTGCTGTTACTGTCTGTGTTGTGGTTGTAGTTGTTACTGGAGCTGGTGTTGAAACAACTTCTACTTCTTCGCTTGTTTCATCTGAACCGCTGTCATATGTTTGTTGCGAGCTTCCTGATGCAGATGTTGATGTAGTGCCGCATCCTGCAACTGTTAATATTGCTGAAGCAGTTTCTGTTTCTTCATCATCGCCGCTGTTATAATAAGCTTTTCCAGTAATTACATAACTGCCTGTTGCTGCATTGCTTGGAACATCAAATGTGTAAGTCTTTGTGTACATTGTGTCATCATCATCGGCATCTCCTTCTTCAAGAGTAAACAATTCAATCTCTTCAATGTTTAATTCTGAGCTTGAAAGTACAAGCTGAACTTCTTCATCACTTGAGCCTGTGTTTAACAATTTGACTGATAATTGTGTTTTCTTTGTGCAGCTGATTGTTGAAGGATTTAAAGTAAATGTTTTGAATTTCAACTTATCATTTGGCTTTTCAACTTTTACAGTAATCTTTACAGGGTCAATTTCATATAAATCATTTGATTTATCATCATATCCCTTGCCCTCAATTGTCATTTCATAGCTACCTTCATCAGCATCTATTGGTACACTAAACGTAACTGTCTGTGAGTCGCTATCGTCTGATTTAAGGTCATCATATGTAAGGTCTTCATCACGATCTCCTTCATCAGCCATTTCTTGTAATGTAACTGTTAATTCGATATCATTTATATCATGATCATTGTCTGTTTCTTCTTTACAAACATTTTCCAGTTCAATATCTATCTTTAATTTGTCTCCTGGCTCAACTTCGTCAATTGTTCCGCCATTTTGATCAACACCTGATTCAGAGTCAGTGCCATCTTGACCTTTTTTCGCGTCAATATCTTTTATTACAAGGCATGAATGCTCTTTTACAGTAAGTGTAAATGTTTTTTCAATTGGTGAACCAACGCCATTATATGTTCCAGTTACCTTAACAGTATAAGTTCCTTTGTTTGCTACTGTTGGTGTAAATGTAAACTTGTCATTTGTATCAGTTGTTGGCAATCCTACTGGAAGAGCAGTTGTTGTGCCTGTTGGTGTAAGTACATAATCAACTGAATAACCATCTGGATTGCTTACATATTGAACCATGTCTAATGTAAATGTTTCGCCTACATAAGCTGTTTGTGATGCGATACTGTTTAATGTGGCTGAATCATCATTTCCTTTGTTAACTTTAAAGAATAGTTTGTCAGATGCACTGCCGCCATTGGAGTCTTTTACAGTAACTTCACAAAATGCTTCGTTAGAGTTTGTATTAAAATAGTTAGCTGCAGGCTTGAAAGTTAAGCTTTCTCCTGTTGCTTCGACTGAGCAGCTTACTTTATTTGAATCTGAAGATACAGTGAAGGTTAATCCTTCTATACCTTGATCAACGTCACCTGCAAAGTTTACTGGTGCTTGTGACCATGAGTTTGTGTCAGAATCTTCATTAATTGTAAGTATGTCATTGCCACCAAAATTAAGAGTTGGGTTTGTGTTAAGAACAGTTATTGAAGAAGTTCCAGATGCTTGAAATTGTTTCTCACTATCAACTGGATCTGTCCATGTTGCATCAACTTTACAAGTTAAACTGTCAGCAACATTCAAATCTCCATTAAAATTTGTCTTTAGATAATTGCTTAATTGATAACCATTTGGAAGAACTATGTTTATTGGCTCTTGATTTTCGCCGTTATAATTCCAAGTAACCTGTGCTTCCAATTTATCAAGATTAGCTTTTACATTTGCATTTGTAGATGCTAACTGAAATTTACAGAAAACAGGGTTACTGTTTGAATATATCTTTGTAGATTCTGGGTTATTTCCTGTCTTTACACCGACAAAATTAACACTCAAATCCGCCGCACTTACAGCCAAGATGCTTATTAAAAACACTGTAAGCAATATAAATAACTTTCCTATAATGCTTGATTTCATTTTTTAGACCTCCGTTACTAATTCTAAGACTATTTACGCTCTTTTTCAGTTACGATAACTGAAATTTAAGCTTTATAACTATATTTACTGCTAAACACACCTTTTTTTTAGAATAACCACCATTAATTACTCAATTGAGTAATAAAAAAGCTAATTAGTGTTTCCCCAACATCTTTTATACGCTATTGAAGAGTAGTAGCTACCATATATAAAGTTTTCGGGCACTGTCTTAGTTCAGGTACTTTAATTTCTTATGTAAAAATTTTCCCCACGTCCACACTTTAGTTGCTCGTTTTTCGAGAATTGCTGGCGTTAGTT
>JAGVYH010000073.1 GCA_018303325.1 Candidatus Woesearchaeota archaeon | reverse complement strand
AACCCAAAACACAGAAACATTAGGCAAACTATTGGAATATGTCCAAACAGGTAGTAAGAATAAAATCTATTTTATCCATCCCAACGGAAGAGAAGAATTGATGAGGGCAGGTTAACATGGCAATCGCACAACAACCAACACAACCACAAATGTTAGGATTAGAGCCACAAATGTTAGCACAGTTATCACCGCAAACATCAGGATTAACGCAAGTCCACATCAAAGGACCAGGCGACGATGGTTCAGACGGCAGTTTAGGCGATAGTTTAGACAACGGTTTAGACGGCAGTTTAGATGACAGCTTAGACGATTTAATTAGACGACATACTGCGCAGAGACCTGACGATGTGAGAAAGGTGATAGTAGGAGGACGAACAACTCTTCAAAAGGTTTTGAAAAAGTTTTATTCATCGTTAAAAAAGGATTATTATAATATACCTGATTTTAGAAAGTATATAAATAAAACATTGACAGATGTGTTAACGCCTGGTGAAATAACCTCTTTATTTCAAATAATTGCCTGCGAAACAGAAGATAAAAGAGGTTGTATAAATGGATTTCACGTGATTGTTTATAAAAAAGGAGATGAAACTCGTTATATAACTAGAGTTGATTTTAAGATTAGTATGTTTATAACTACATTAATCCAACTTAATTATAATGCAGGATATAATGATTTTGAGATTATATCTGATTCTCAGCATGAAATGGATCTTTGTGGGAGTAGACTCAATGGAACAAAAGAAAGGTTAATGAAAGTCAAGATACAAGGAGATGTAAGTATTCATGGTATCAACAGCTCTTATTGTGAAATAGATGTGAATGGTGATTGGGATAACACATGTTCAGGAAATGGGAAAGAGTCAGAGTATTGTGTATTTACTTTTAGAGGAAAGGTTCGTCCTGCGCCAAATTTGTTTAACACTGAATACTGTATAATTAAAACACCCAACAAAGAAAACTTAGGAATATTAGTTAATTATATCACTCATGGGTTCTGTAACCAAGTTGTATTTATTAGACCTGACGGAGAAGAAGAAGTAGTTCTTCAGCAGACAATTGATTCTGAAACATGTGTTGTTAACATAAACAAAAGATATTATGATCTTGTTAAAGATAAATTTAGTGAAGATAAGCTGCAAGAAGCATTTGGTGAAAATAAATTTTTAGATGATTGCGGCAGAAAAAAGGTATGGAAACAATACAAAGTCAATGTTAGTGATGATTTACAGATGATATCAATTACGCAATTATAAGAATTATGTAGTAAATAGCAAGTAATCGTTAAAAAGGTATAATAAAAATGGCATTAGCACAACCAAGCACACAAACACAAATGTTAGCACTACAAACATTAGGACTATCGCAAGTTCATATCAAAGGACCAGAAGATGATATTTTAGATGACAGTTTAGCTGACGGTTTAGACGATGGTTCAGACTACGGTTTAGACGATTTAATTAGTGGATATACTGCGCGGAAACCTGACGAAAGAAAGGAGATTGAAGTTGTTGGTGAACATAAGTTTAGTAAATTGTTAGAGAAATATGAACTATTTTTAAGACGAAAAGATTATTTTATAAAGGATAAGGAAATTTTAGATTGGATAGAAGATGTTTTATCAGTTGAAGATATTAACACGTTCTTACAATTAACAATAAGATTTGAGGACTACAAAGAATATAGCAGAGAAACAGGCCTATTTATCACCAGATTAATTAAGAATAGTTATAATGCTGGATATAATAATTTTGTTATAAATACAATGGCCATGTCAAAAAGTTTAGATAATTTAGGGGAAAATTTTTGTGGCTTGCCTTATAGAATGATATATGTCCAAATAGATGGGGATGTTGGAAAGTATTGCGGCTCTAATGCATTTTGCTCTTCTTTTACAATAAATGGAAATGCTGAGTTAGGGTGTGGTCATAAAATATGGAATTCTATTTTAATTATAAATGGTGATGTTGATGATAAGCCAAGTTTGGGGGCAAGATACTCTTCTTTTACAATAAATGGCAATGTTGATGAGGCAGACAACTGGGAATATGAAACTATAGGCTGTACTTTCAAAACACCAAACAAAGGCACATTAGACAAACTATTAAGTTATAATCAAATAGGCAGTAAGAATAAATATTATTTCATTAATCCTGACGGAACAGAGGAATTAATCTTTGGTGTTTTAAATGAATGAATCAGAAACAATGGAGTTAAAGACTTCAACATCTGAATTAAAAGAAGCAATTATTTCTATTAAGTTTTATAATGATTCAATAGTTATTGCAAATCCAGAAAAGCTTCCTGAAAATTTAAGGATCAATGACCTCTACAAAGAACATGAATCATTGCCAAATAATCCTCTTCTCGCAAAAGTTTTTTTCTATACAGGATATATTGATGCATGGGGCAGAGGCATTCTAAATATTATTAAATTTCTAAAAGCAGAAAAGCTTGGCAAGCCAATGTTTGAACAATCAGGCGGTTCTTTTAGAATTAAATTTGAAAGGTCAAAGATAGAAACTACCCAGAAAACTACCCAGAAAACTACCCAGAAAATTATTGATTTAATCTTAAAAAATCCAAAGGTAACGAGGAAGGAGTTATCTGAACAGATCGGCATCAGTGAGGATGGTATAAAGTATAATCTAATTAAACTAGCCAAATCAGGGAAGATAAAAAGAATAGGGCCAGACAAAGGAGGTCATTGGGTAATAATCAACGTCGCCAATACTAACTGAACTTTTGCGGTTTAAGCTTACCCACAGCATATGTCAAAATGTGAAATGCAAAAGTCTAAACTGATTGATATTAAAAAATTAGAAACTCAAAATGGCAATTTTCCACATCAAAGGACTTAATGACGATGGTTTAGACGATTTAGTTAGGCGACACACTGCGCGAAGACCCGACGAGAAGAAAAAGATAGTAGCAGATTCATCTTCTCATTTAGCATTAAAAGAGGTTTTGGAAAAATTTTGTTTATTGCTAAAGCTTGATAGAAATTCTTTTTTTTATGAGGACCGGTTCAGAGAACTTAGAGATAGAACAATCACAGAGTTAACAGAAGTATTAACACCAGCAGAGATTGAGGTTGCTTTACAGTTAATATGTTATCAAATAGAAAACGAACCGAAGAATGAAACTTTGGCTAAGTTAATACCAGAAACAGTAGGTGCCTTTATAACAAAATTTATTCAAATTAGTTATAATGCAGGCAATAATAATTTTTATTTGAACACAAAATGTTATTCACAAAAAATTCATGACATCGGATGCCATTTGAACGGAACTGAAGAAAGATATGTGAAAGTTAAGATTGATGGTGATGTACAAGGATTATGTAAACGTAGTTCATATTGTGAGTTTGAAATAAATGAAAATATTGTAAGAGACCTTCAAGGATTGGGGTTTAAATCTAGAAAGTGTGCAATTACTATTAATGGAACCTTTCCGGTTGATGAAGGTATTTTAGGGATTAATATATCTGAAAGCAGGTTAAAGACAAAAAATGAAGAAACACTTAGACAGTTAATGTCGCATACTTTTGGTTTAAATCCTAAGGGGTGTAATTATCAGATTTTATTTATTAAACCTAACGAACAAGAAGAGCTGGTTCTTAAATTCGAAGTTTGTGAATCAGATAACTGCAAAGCACAAATAGATATAAACAAAGAATATTATAAATTCATTGAACCAAGTATACAAAGAAAAATAGATATTGGGCATTATGATTTAATTTGTAATGTAAATCTGTTTTAATAAAAAAGGTATAATAAAAATGGCAGTTGCACAAACACAAATATTAATTCCGCAAGTCCACATCAAAAGACCAAGCGATGATGGTTTAGATGATGGTTTAGACGCTTTAATTAGAGGATACACTACGCAGAAACCCGACGAGAGAAGGAAAGTAAAAGTTGTTGGTGAGAATAAATTAGGGAGAATGTTTAGGTTTTACTTAGAAGAACAACACCATGTGAATTTTTTAGATGGTTTCGAGAGAATACCAAGATTAGTTTTGACACCTTCAGAAATCAATTCTCTTTTAAATGCAATAATTCTGTTTGATGATGAAAAAGAAGCTATAGAATATAAATTAAGCGTATTTGTTACTCAATTAATCAAAAAAAGTTACACTGTTGGATATAATAACTTTGTTTTGGATTTTTCTCAATTAGAAAAACAAACACGTTATTTAGGTAAAAATCTTGTCGCAAAACCCAAAAACCCAATTTATATCAAGATATATGGTGACTTATCTGATGACTGTGGTTTAAATGCAAAGTATGTGCATTTTGATATAGATGGTAATGTTAATTCGCCTTGTCTTGGGGTAAATGCAGAACATTGCTCTTTCACAATAACTGGCAATGTTAAGGGCATATATCTTGGCGCGCATATTCTGGGTTGGAGTGGGAAGGCATGTAGTTTTAAGACACCAAATAAAAAAACTCTAGAAACATTTAAGATGTATATTCCTAATGGATATAACCATATGATATATTTCATCCATCCTAACGGAACAGAGGAATTAATCAAGAGAAAAATAACAAAGATAAATTAAACTGAACAAAAGATAAAATGGCACTCGCACAACAAAACGTACACTCGCAAACATCAGGATTAACGCAAACCCACATCAAAGGACCAAGCGATGATGGTTTAGATAGCAATTTAGACGATGGTTTAGACGGAAGTTTAGGCGATGGTTTAGACAACGGCTTAGATGGCAGTCTAGACGACGGTTTAAGCGATTTAGTTAGACGACACACTGCACGGAAACCTGACGAGAAAAGAGAAGTAGTTGTAGGGGAGTCAACAACTCTCCAAACTGTGTTAAAAAAGTTTCAAGAAATCCTTAATCTTGATAAGTCTTATTCTTTCGATAAATTATTGAAACCTGTAGATGAAACATTAACCGAAGTATTAACACCTGAAGATATAGGAAAAGTTTTTCAGGTTATACTTTATGAGACAGAAGATGAGCCAATAGATCAATGGAATAGTGACCGAATTGCACAAAGGATTGGTATCTTTGTATCAAAATTAGTCCAACTTAGTTATGATGCTGGGCACAATGATTTTTTATTAGTTACTCAAAATTCCAAAAGGATAATTAGTTATATAGGATATAACTTAAAAGGAACTAGAGAAAGATTATTAAGACTAAATATTCAAGGAAATACAGTTGATAGTTTGTTATTGTCTGGTGTTTATTGTGAAGTAGATGTTACTGGAAGTATTTATCATGATCTTGGTCGTTATGATTCTATGGGTAGTTATTCTATATATTGTGTTTTTATGTTGAGAAGCAAAATTTGCGAAGGTGAATCTGGTAATCTTAATAATATTTTCAAAACATCTACAGAAGATACTTTGAAAAAATTAATCTTTGGAGTTTCTCGAAGAGATGGTAATCAAATTGTGTTTATTAAACCCGACGGCGAAGAAGTATGTGTTCTTAAGTATTATCAACCACCTTACCTCCATAAAGAACATTTTGTTGTGGACATTAATCAAAATTATTATGATATCGTTAAGCCAATATTTGAAAGACGAGATGATATATACAAAGCAACAAATTACAAAGTTAGAATTGTCAAGGGGCTTAAGGTCACATCAATTACACAATTGGAAGATTATGATGCATACTATC
Source organism: Candidatus Woesearchaeota archaeon (assembly GCA_018303325.1). Classification (GTDB taxonomy): domain Archaea; phylum Nanobdellota; class Nanobdellia; order Woesearchaeales; family DSVV01; genus JACQSP01. The sequence goes on along the minus strand of JAGVYH010000073.1, from coordinate 5,737 downwards.
TCGGGAATCAGAGATTCCTGAGAAGTTAGAAAGCTTTGCTTTCCAACTTACAAAAGTGATTAATTTGTTCGAAAATTAATCACTTTTAGTATATAACCGAAGAGCAAATTAAAATGGCACTCGCACAACAAAACGTACACTCGCAAACATCAGGATTAACGCAAACCCACATCAAAGGACCAAGCGATGATGGTTTAGACGATGGTTTAGACGGAAGTTTAGGCGATAGTTTAGACAACGGCTTAGATGGTAGTTTAGACGACGGTTTAGGCGATTTAATTAGACGACACACAGCGCGGAAACCTGACGAGAAGAGGAAAATAAAAGTAGCGCCTACATCTAAAACAGTAAGTGTGCTTAAAAAATTTCACAAAGCGCTAAAACTCAATAGCAAAACTTATTATAATTCTCAGTTTCAAGGACATTTAGAAAAAACATTGACAGAAGTATTAACGCCTGATGAAATAACGATTGTTTTCCAAGCAATGCTTTACGAAACAGAGAATGTACCTATAAACCAAGATGGCAATGATTTAACCTCACAAAGAATTGGTATTTTTACAACAAAATTAATTCAGATTAGTTATGACGCAGGATATAATAATTTTAATTTAGTGACTGAAAATCCACAGAGGAACATTAGCCATATAGGATACAGATTGAATGGAGACAAAAAAAGATTAGCAAAAATAAAGATTCATGGTGATTTATTGAATTTGTGTGAAGAAAGCAGTTATTTTGAAATCAACGTGGATGGATGTGTTAATTCTATGGGTACAGGAGTTGGAAGATACTCTAATCATGGTATAATCACTTTAAGAGGCAAAGCTCAACATACGATTGATTATTTAGGAAATGATATTATTTATAAAACTTCTAACAAAGAAACACTCAGAAGAATGATAACTTGTGTTCTTTATAGTATAAATGAACGCTTTTGTAATGCATATAACCATGTTGTGTTTATTAAACCAAATAATAAAGAGGAAGCAGTTCTTAAACGTGTATATAACAGCAGCACAAGTGTTCTTGTCAGTCAAAAATATTATGGGTTTGTTGAGCAAGTTTGGGGTGGAAGGGGATCATTGAAAGGGTTGAGAGCAAGAATGGTGAGTAAATTAAATATTACATAATATTAATTTCCCCCCTTTCTCCAAAAATTATATAAATCAATAGTTTAATTTAAGTTTATAATGAATCTTGAAAGAGCGAAAGGCACAAAAGATTATCCTCCTGAAGAAAAGATAGCAAGACAGGAAGTCATAGATAAATTGAGGGCTATTTTCGAGTTGTATGGCTTCTCGCCTTTGGAAACACCTATTATTGAAAGGTTTGATGTTCTTAGCGCAAAATATGCAGGCGGTGCTGAAATTTTAAAGGAGACTTTCAAATTCAAAGACCAAGGCGATAGAGAGCTAGGCTTAAGATATGATTTAACTGTGCCTTTGGCAAGATTTATCGGCATGAATCCAAATTTAAAGATGCCATTCAAAAGATATCAGATGGGCCAAGTTTTCAGAGACGGGCCAATAAAAACAGGACGGCAAAGAGAATTCTGGCAGTGTGATGTTGATACAGTTGGAACAAAAAATATGATTGCAGACGCTGAATTCATTAAAATCGCACAAAGATTTTTCGAGGCAATTGGGTTAAATGTAATAATAGAAATAAACAACAGAAAACTTTTAGATGGACTGCTTGAAGATTTAAAGATTCCTGAAGATAAAAAAAATGATGTTATTATTGCAATTGACAAACTCAAAAAAGTGCCGCTAAAAGATATAGAAAAAGAATTAGATGAAAAAGGAATACCTAAAAAAAAGGTTGACGAGCTGTTTAAGATATTGAAAACAGACGGCACAAATACACAGAAGCTGGAAAAGCTGAGGAAATTGTTAAAATCAACTAAAGCAGTTGAAGGATTAAATGAAATTGAAGAAGTTCTTTGTTATACAGATGATATGGATTACACAGAAACTAAAAAAGAAGGATTGAAAGAAAAAAGCAATGTTGTATTTTCTATTTCACTCGCAAGAGGATTAAGCTATTACACTGGAACTGTTTTTGAGGCGTTTGTTGACCAGGAAAACTCAAACATTGAATTTAAGTCAAGCTTAGCTGGCGGCGGAAGATGGAATAAGATGATCAGCGAATTCTTAGGCACAAATAGGGAGTTCCCTGCACTTGGCATAAGTTTTGGCATTGAACCAATCACATTAATGTTAAATGAAATCAAAAAATCTAAAAAGATAGAAGGGAAAAAAACAGTGACACAGCTTTATGTGATTCCAATTCCTTTTGATAAAACTGCGAAAAAAGCTTTGGATATCGTCGAGGAGCTTAGAAGCAAAGGATTAAAAGTAGATATGGATATCATGGGAAAAGGAATAAGCAAGAATTTAGAATATGCAAACAGTTATAATATACCTTACGTTCTTTTTATCGGCGAAGAAGAACTGAAAAAGAAAAAATACAAGCTGAAAAACATGAAGACAGGGAAGGAAGAATTCTTGGATGTTAGAGGGATATTGAATAGTGTTGGATTCTAATAATTTATTAATAACTATTTATTTAGTTCTAGGGACGAAGTCCACCGTCTCATGAAAAGTTTTTTACGTTTTTTTAAGCGTTATATAAACAGTTTAAGTTTAAAATAAAAAACCTAAACTAAAAATAATCATAAGATGGGTGGCTGCGCCCAGGAACTAAAAAAAAACAAAAAACCTAAACAATTGATATTATTATATACAAAATATCCTTTTTAACTGATTAAGCAGAAAGCTTTAAATATTAGTTCTGCTTAACTAGTTAAAAAGTATGAATAAAATAAAACGAATCAAATATGATGAGATTAAAATGGAACAAGAAACGCATAAACGAGCAGCAGAGATGCATTATGAAATCGCAGTAAAGCATCATAATCTGTTTATATCGGCCATAAGTACAGAGAAAAAGGCTAATATGTTTAAACGAAAGATATGAAGGGAAAACAACTCAATTAATTACAAGAGTGAGAAATAATTCTAAAAAATAAAAAGCAAAAGATGATATTAATGAATAAATTTAATATTGCATTGGGTAAATTGTATACAATATTTGAAGATTATAAGGAAATTATTGCTGTTTATTTATATGGAAGTGTTGCAAGAGGTGATTTTTCCTTAAGGCACTCTGATTTAGATTTATTTATAATTCTCAACCAAAAAAAGTCGCTAAAAAAGTCAGCAGAAATAATAAGCAATATCATTACAAATATTGGCTTTCAACATGGTGTTAGAGTTCAAATAGAATTCCAAGGATTAAATGTTAATGATGTGGATAAATCATTATTAAGAAAAGTTATGATAGAGGGAAGATTAATTTATAGTAGTGGTTTTGTAACATTTGATAAATATAAAATTGGGCTTAAAGCATTTAGTATATACAAATATTTCAACCCAAATAAGAATCAGAGAGCAAGATTTTCACAAATACTTCATGGATATAAATCATTTTATTATAAAACTATTGACAATATTAAATCTATTAAGAGTATGGGTAACCCCAAAACTCAACAAAAACTAAAAAAAGAAAGGATAACAAAAGAGTATAAAGGCATTATAGATAACAAAGATATTATTGAAATTGGAAAAGGGGCGATTATGGTTTCAAATGAGAAAGAAAAGTACATAAAAAAGCTATTTGATGACTTTGAGATAGAATATAAATTTGAAAAGATGATTTATAGTGAATAGAAAGACAGTTTAAGATAAACTTCAAATCGACTTTTATTTTTTTATTATCTCTTCCTACTTCCATTCTTCTCCTTCAACATCACAGTCATTCCTTTTTCTAATGTAAATCTCATGGGAAAAGCTACATTGACGTCATTTTCTCTTGCAAGATAAAATGTTACTCCTCTTTTTGTCTTCATGGCTTTGGTGTAAGGATGATCTTGCTCAATTGTTGCATTTTTCATTACATAATCATAAGTTAGCCCATCATATGCTACAAAGAAAAATGGATGTTTCTCTACTTCAAGCGGTGTGTTTGCAAATATATTATAAAGTGGAATATCTTTTGGCTTGTCAGGGTGTTTACTTAGAATCAGCTCGCGGCACAAAACAATCCTGTCTTCAATTGTTCCAAGCATAGTTGTTCCAATCATTTCTTGATGTAATGAATTAACAATCATAAAATCATTGCTGACATTTACAATAGTATGAATACCGTATTCTGCCATCTGAGGAGCAATGCGCAGTACATCTCTAACGTTATTTACTCGTGCATAATATCTTTCAAATGCTTCACCTACTTGTTTTTCAGTGTATCTTTGGGTTTGTGATTGTTTCATTTTTATCTCTTTTTCATATATAGCCAACCAGCATACCCATATTTAATTATTTTGTTGGTCGACTATATTTTCTTATCTGTTTCTCCAATAACAATTTTAATTTTGCTGGTGTGTATCTGTCCTGCGGTACAGAACTAAAACAGTTTACCATCATCTCTTTAATGTCATCTGGAAGACCTTCTGCAGTTTCCGCATGTTTTGGCGTCAAGAAGCCATAATCTCCCAACATTTTTTCCTTCATTTTAATAATTAGTTTTCTTGTTGATGGCTCTCTTGGCTGTATTTTTTCTGCGAATATTTCCTGTAACCCATTGTATTCTCGAGGTCCGCAAAAGAAATCATATAAAATACAGCATAATGAATAAACATCTGATTGCGGAAACAGGACAAGATCATGAGCTAATATTTCCGGTGCTGAATACAAAGGTGTGAAGATTATATTATCTCCATCTTTCAGACGCACAATTAGTGAGTCATTCTCTTTTTTATCAGCAGTTCTTTCATCTTTATAACTATAACCCTTTTTTTTGTGCGTTGTGCCATTTATTTTACCTTCAACATTATTGTTTTTAACTCTTTCACCAACCTTTACACTCTCAAAATCAATAAATTTTAATGGAAAAGCATTAGGTGATGTATCTGCGAGTGAATACAAAACATTTGTTGGCTTCAAATCTAAATAAATCATATCATTTGTGTTCAAAAAATCGAGAAAATCTGCCAATCCCAAACCAATTGCTCTTATTATCTGATCCTTTTCAGAAAATCTGGAAAGCATATCTAATTTAATAAAATCCAATAAAGTCATTGAATAATCTACATCTTGAGATGCCGGCACGAAAGGAAAAACTAATAATTGCTCTAGCCTAAAACCAATAGTATCTAACAAAGGAATTATCGCGGGATGTGTAACCCCTTTTTCCTGCAGTCTTTTGTAAAATTCTAATTCATTACTGTGCCTTCTGACTCTTTTAACAAAAACTTTATTGCCTTGCGGTGTTTCAGCAATGTAAAATTTATGTTCTCTTTCATTTCTTTTGCTGACTACACTGCTATCTGCGCTGGAAGAAAGCAAGTAATCCTCTAATTGATAGCCTAATCTATCTGGATCAAACTCATGAAAATTAGTGTAGACAGTACCAGAACTACCTGTTAATTCCTGTATATAATGGCCCCTACAATTTATTATGGCGCCATTGGTAACCTTTCTCGTTTGTTCTTTTGCCATAAGCGGATTGAACCGCCATCTCTTTATAAATATTTCTGTTTTAATTACTTGGCGATAGTCAAAATAAAAAGATTTAAAAACGGCACTGTACTAAAATAGATACTTTAATATATTAGTTCTTACATTAATTCTTACCGAGGTGATTTATTATGGCTCGTCCACGCGGAAAAATTAAT
>JAGVYH010000056.1 GCA_018303325.1 Candidatus Woesearchaeota archaeon | reverse complement strand
ACTAACGCCAGCAATTCTCGAAAAACGAGCAACTAAAGTGTGGACGTGGGGAAAATTTTTACATAAGAAATTAAAGTACCTGAACTAAGACAGTGCCAAGAATTATCATGACAGCAGATTAGTCCTGCCGTATGGCACAATATGTGTTCACGTCGTTACTTACAAAAAAGGCGGACAGGAGATAACTGCAAAAGGACAGTTTCATGAATATATGGTAAGAAGAAGAACTGAAAAATTATCCAGCACAATAAAAAGAGAAAAAGGCCAAGAATTAGATATTGGCTCTTTGCTAGGCAATGTAAAAGTAACCTATAATCAGCAAACACAATGTGAACCAACACAGTGCCAACCATCTCAATGAGTTTCAACAAAATTATTTACACAATTTTACACTCTAACAAAGTTAGGTTATTTTGTGCTTTTAGTATAATTAAACTACAATCTCTGCTCTAATCCTTGGTGTGCCATAACAACTTCCAATCTTTTGCCATTATTCTCAAGCAATTTTAATTGCGCATCTTTAAAGTCAAGCGCTCTTTCATATAATCTTTCAATCAAAAAGTCATCTCGCATTGGTTCAATATGCCCAAGTACAAGAGTTGCGACATTTGCAGCTAATGCATTTCTTATTCCCCATTCATAAGTGCTGTGGCCCCAGTCAAACTTTGGCACAGGGCCAGTTAGTGTTCCTGGTGTGCCAATATATTCTTCTGGTGTGTATTGTGCATCATAATAAAGTATGTCTGCATTTCTAGCTAGCCTTACTAATCGTGGGTCTGGACTGTCTTTGTGCTCTGTGTCACTTGCGCAGACAAATTTCTTGCCATCAATTTCTACTGCATAGGCAAACACAGAATCTGGATGTGTCAATTCCTGATAAGTTATAACCGCATTGCCAATTTGTATCATTCTAGGATCTAATCTTGGCAGTTCTGTATATTCTTTCTCACAAGGCATATCTATCCATTCAACAGGAAAATTAGGGTATTGCTGTTGTCCAACTAAAACTTCTGACAATCTTTTTCTTGCATCTCTTTTTCCATAAAAATGAACTTTGATATTTTTATCTCCCGGAATAAATCCTGGCCCGAAAAAAGGGAATCCTTGTATATGATCCCAATGATAATGTGTAAATAAAAGATGAATATGCCTTTTTGTTGCCTCGTCAGAATTTAAAGGATTGATATTTTTTCCTTCAAAAATTAGTCTTGAAAGCATTCCACCAAGCAATCTTGCGCCAGTTCCAGCGTCAATAACTATTAATGGAGAATCTTTAACTTGAACTTCTAAACATGTTGTGTCTCCACCATAAGTTCCTGATAATGATAAAGGCAAACCTGCAAGGTATTGCCTGATTTTTTCTTGAACCTGTTCTAAATTATAAGCATCACCAACATTAGTATCTCCAAATAATTTTTGTGTTCCACCATCTTCAATAATTTTTCTAATCAGTGCTTCTTCTTTTTGTCTTACATATTTTGTGTTCAAAGGAGATGGGATACTGCCTCTTACACCCCAATATCTAATCAACATAGATGTAGATTCTTCAGTTGCTTTTCCAGATGTTTGTCCAGATATTCCGAAAGTTTGTTCAGCCATAAAAATCACCAACAGAAGGAATAGTAGCTGAATATAAAAATGTTGTTAAACTTGTTTTTTCAGAAATCCATCAAACCTTTTTGTACATGTTTTTGTTTAACTAATTTTCCCGCAGGTTTTTCGTTTTGATTTTTTTCTTCCTTTAATTTTTTGGTTGGTTTATTGCCAATATTTGTTTTGTCTATATTTGTTTCATCCTCAGAATATTCTTTCCCATCCATTACAATTTTACCATAAACACCGTCGTAGCCAGCAATAAATTTTAACTCTGCGTTCCTGTTTTTAATGATTAAGTTTGCCAGCTGTTTGTTTGTTGCTTTAATTAGCTCATCTTCTGAAACATTTAATAAAATATTGTATTCATTCCCAAAATGTTTAAGAAGATTGTAATGTTCTTCAAAAACAGGTTTTGTTGAGATTGATTTATGGAGTACAAAAGAAATTAACTCTGATAATGGTATCAGACTCTTAAATTCTTTTGCATTCTTAAGCTTAAAGCCTTCTGGCCTGTCTTTGTCAGCCAATTGCTCTACGCGGTTCATGACACCAATAGTTAACGGCTTTTTGCAGACAGGACAAAAGCCGTTATGAGTTTTTGTTTCAGATGGATGATAACTTATTCCGCAATCTCTGTGGCCATCAAAATGATACTTGCCATAATTTGGATCAACCTCTATTGTTCCCCATAGATTATCTCCTGTTCTAAAAGCATCAATTACTTTTTCGAATGACAGCTTTTTAAGGCTTTCTTCAATATTCTCTTCATTAACATTGTCTTCATTATTGGTGCCTTTAAACTCAAAAACAGTTGCCTCTCTGCCAAGCCTCCACGGCCAGTAACTGTGCGAGTCTGAGAAAGAAACAAGATTAATGCCATCTAATTCTTTCAGGCGCCAGTTCATTGGTGGATCTGAAGATAAGCCTGTTTCAATTGCATGAATCTCCTTTACTTTGTCTTGAAATGCATCTTTTAAGCTGTCAAATCCACTCATTGAGCCAAAAATGCCGAAATACGGTGTCCAAGCATGCGCAGGTATTATTTCAATATCTTTGCTGATAGAATGCATCATCTCGACAAATTCAGGGCAGGTAATTTTAAAAATTGGCCTTCCGTCATAATCTACTCTCCCTCTTTTTTTCAAAGCTTCTGTAATTTGTTCAACAACCTCAAAATTTGGAGCAAATATTACATTATGGACTCTTCTTCCTTTTCCTAAATCAGTGTACATTAAAGATATTTCTGACGATAAAATAAAATTAAAATTGGTTTTTGTTTTGAGGACACCTGTTCCGTCCTCACTCAATTCTTTTTTTAGTTCCTTAATCCATTCTGGATGTGTGAAGTCAGAAGTGCCAAGAAGATTAATGCCCTTTATTCTGGCATATTTTTCTAAATTTGGGATTGTTAAATCTTTAGAGCAGGCTCTGCTAAAACGAGAGTGAATATGCAAATCTGAGATAATTTTCATATTAAATGCTTGAAATACAGGGTTATATTAAAATATTATTGAAAGAAATTGTTGTAACATGATAATACAATAAATCAAAAAGGCCAAAATCAAAAAACTATTTAAACAACATAGTTTTTCAATTTTTGTTAAGAATGGTTTTATATAGTCACGGACATTAATTTTCGTATATTTAATTCCGTGACTATATTCGCGGACTTTAACAAAATTTATACGAATATTAAAGTTCGCCACTATATTCAAAAAAGGTTTGTATTCAAAAAAGAAGTGAGGTGTTAGGGTGGAAAAATGTGACTGTGGCTCTGTGCCAAAAAAAGAAGATCTTTTCTGCAGAAGCTGTGGAAAAAAAATGAATGATGATGATTCTTTTTTGTGTGAATGCGGCGCTGAAGTTGAAGAGAACGATAATTTCTGCCATGCCTGCGGCGTGAAATTTGATGGTGTTGAGGAGGAAGATGAATTTTTAGAATCAACAGATGACACCCTAAACCCAACAGATGAGACAGAAGAAGCAAAGTGCAATACCTGTGGGAATCCGTATTGATTATTTTATCTTTTTCTTAATCTCTTTTCTTATACAAAATCTCGTTTACCGCACCCAACACGTAACTAGGGACGCAGTTCACGTCTCATGAAGAAAGTTTAAGTTTTTTAAAGTCGTCGTTAGACAAATAAGCTAAAAATAATCATGAGATGTGTGGCTGTGCTCGGGAAAGATAACAAAAAAATTAATATACTGCTTAAATAACACTAAAGATATGTTCACAAAAAAAGAAATAAACCTAAAAAAGATTGACATAAAAAGAGTAAATTTAAAACAAATAGACTTATTCATGAAAATTCTCGGTGAAGAATACAAGAAATTCAAAACACCAATTGTAACTGAAATAAGCGAGTTTGGTAAGCTAGATGCTAATGATACTGATATAAATACTAATAATTTTAATAAAAATACAAACAATGCTGATAAGATTCCATTCAAAGTTCTAATCAGTACATTACTAAGCTTAAGAACAAAGGATGAAACAACTGCAAAAGCAAGCTACAATTTGTTTAACATTGCAGATACACCGCAAAAGATTCTAAGTCTGCCAACAAAAAAACTTGAGAAGATTATTTATCCCGTCGGCTTTTACAAAACAAAGGCAAGAAGAATAAAAGACATCTGCGATATTTTAATTAAAAAATACAATAACAAAGTTCCTGACGACATTGATGAACTGCTGAAACTGAAAGGTGTTGGAAGAAAGACAGCAAACCTTGTTGTTTCTCTTGGCTATGGCAAGCCTGGCTTGTGCATTGACACGCATTGCCACAGAATTCCAAACAGATGGGGATGGATAACCACAAAAACACCATTTGAAACAGAAATGACCTTGCGAAATATTCTGCCGCAGAAATACTGGAAAGAATTTAATGATTATCTTGTTGCCTTCGGGCAGAATGTATGCAGGCCTGTTGGGCCAAGATGTTATGAATGCAGATTGGAGAAATGGTGCAGGTATTCTAAGAAAACAGTAAAATAATAAGATCCCAATCTGTAAAATTCTAATTTTGAAATATTTTCTCGCTCACATTACGTTAGGCTCTCAACTCGTAACTAGGGACGCAGTCCACCATCTCATGAAGAATTTTTTAAATAATTTAATTAGAACAGTTCTATTCGTAAAACTAAACGAATTAAAATCATGAGACGGGTGGCTGCGCCCAGGAACGAAACAAACACTTTTAAGTAAAATTTAATTTATATAAAAACAGAAATCAGATTATCACTTTTTCTTCAATTTAGAAGTTATTTTTTTTATAAAACCATCTTTCTTTTGAAACACAACTTTTTTTTCTTCTTGTTTTTTTTCAAACAGCTTTTCTTCTTTTCTTTCTTCCTTTTTTTCTTGTGCCATTAATTCTTTCTGTTCAGCTTCTTTTTTTGTCGTCATAAGAGGTAAGCCTGATTTTGTTGGGCCAGCCATAGGTGGCAATATGGTTTGTTGAGTAGATACAGACTTATTAGAGAGGATTGGTCTTATTTGTCCCTGTTGTGGATGCTGCATAGAAGCAGAATGTATGTTATAGGTATTATTGTTAAAATTATTTGAACTGTTTGTATTATTTTGCTGGTTTGCATCATTATGTTGGTTTGTATCATTATGCTGTAAAGGTTGTGATTGCGCATTTTGAAATCCTTTTTTTTGCGGGTCAAATGCCGGCCTTCTGTAATTAATAAGATATCTATGCGGGTCTTTTTCCAAGTCAATAAAATCATCAGCAACATCTTTTATATGTTTTGAGGCTGTTCTTCCAAATGCAATAACCTCTGCCCTGCATCCATGGCTTTGCAAATACTGTAAAAGATCCTTAAAGTCACCGTCGCCGCTTACCAATACAACAACATCAACTTTAGGGCTTAATCTGACAGCATCCATTGCAATTCCAATATCCCAATCGCCTTTTTTTGCTCCGCCGAGAAAAATCTGCAGGTCTTTTGCTTTTACTTCAATGCCTATCTTGTTTAATGCGTCGTGAAAATTGACTTCTTCCTTGATATCTGTTTTAATCACATAGGCAATTGACCTAATTAATTTCCTGCTTGAAATTGCCTTGCCAAGAATATTAGCAAAATTAACCTTAGCATGATAAAGCTGTTTTGCACTATAATAAAGATTCTGTACATCAAATAATACCAATACGCGCTGTTCTTTGTGTTTCATAATAATCAACTAATTTTTCTGGTAGTATTAATAGTTTTTGATTTTCTTGGGTGTGGGACAGAAATAACAAAGTTTTAATCTTTAAGAATAACCACGATTGCTTTTTTTCCAATGTATTTTTTTTGAGAATCTATTTTTGCGCCA
>JAGVYH010000024.1 GCA_018303325.1 Candidatus Woesearchaeota archaeon | reverse complement strand
TAGCCAAAGTTTATCAGTATCATCTTTTTTCATTAAATGACATATATAGAATCCAGAGTTTATAAATTATGGCATTTTATTTTGAGTCAAGCCCTAAGTGCATACATTGCACCTAAAGCAATAAGAGCGTATCTTCCTTTATTCCACATCTTTCTTGAAAGAGATACATCCTTCACAATAGTGTCTATTGTTTGCGCATTGTCCATAAACGATTAGTAATTCATTTTTATATATAAATATTGTGATAATTAAACTTTTGGTTTTTATTTTGTTCCTGGGCGCAGCCACCGTCTCATGATTTTAATTATTTTATTGTTACGAGTTTACTTTTCTAATAAAACTATCAAAAAGACTTTAAAAAATAATCATGAGACGTGGACTGCGTCCCACATACGTGCTGGGACAAGAAAAGTCAAAACATCCTAAACAAAAATCAAAAAGAATGTGCTAAGTATGAATATGTACATAAAATAAAAAAAAACAGCAACAATTAGGTTTTACTCTGTTGCAGGTGTAGTCGTCGATGTTGATTCCTTAACCAATTCATCAAATACTGCCCTGAACTCTGCTTCTTCCGCTGCTTTATCATCTTGCTGTTCATATCCATTGCCTACTCTGTAATATTTGCAGCCAAATACAAAGGTAGGGATTGAGCCTTGCGGATTAAATTCCTTAAAGATTGCCATGTCTTCTTCTGGAACACTTTTTTCTTCTTCAAAAGTTAATGTGTCATCGCCAGTGTCAATTTCCCAATGATTTGGCGCAATTTTTCCCTGCTGGCCATATTCAATTGCAACTTTATCAAATGTATCTTTGACCCATTTGCAGTGCGGGCACCATGTTGTTGAGAAAAGATATACCTTTGGTTTTCCTTCTGGTGTTTTGCAGATATCACCTGAGGTTGTTGAAAAGGTGGTTATTCCTGCAGCAGTTTCTTTATTAATTATTTGAGCGCCTGTTTCATCGATTGTTTTACCATCTTCAGATAATGGCTCAAGCATATCCAATGGAGTGACATACTCAATTTTAGATTCTTTTTTTAGTGAATCAATATATATGCCAATCTTTGACTGAACTTCTTCATTGGTTATTTGCGTTGATATATCATCTTTCAGCTCTTCTAATGTTGTCTTTTTTTCCTCTACTTTAATGATATGATATCCAAATGAAGTTTTGACTGGCTGAGTAATCTTTCCAGCTTCTGTTTCAAAAGCAACTTTCTCAAATTCAGGAACCATGGCGCCTTTGTTAAACCATCCTAAAGATGCGCTGGTTTCACCTGTAGGATCATCAGAATATTCCTTGGCAAGTTTATCAAAATCTTCTCCAGAATTTGCCTTTGACAATACATTATTAATTATTGTCAATGCCTCCTGCTCTGTCCTGTTCTGAGCGCATTTTGTTGCGCCTGTAAAACATACCAAAATATGTGATGCTTTTACTGTTTCTAATGTTTCTTTGTTTTTGTCATAAAATTCTGTTATCTGCGCATCTGTTGGCTTTTCTTTTACCAAAACCGCTTCAATGAGTTTGTTAAGCAGCATCTGCTCTTTATAGTCATTAACCAAATCTTCATATTTAATATTCTGTTCTTCAAGTTTTTTCAGGAATTGCTCTTGTGTCAAACTGAACTTTTCATAAACTTCTTTAACTTTCTGTTTAACTTCGTCATCACTTACTTCTATGTTCAGCTTCTTTGCTTCCTGCATTAGAAGTCTTTTAATAATCATCTGCTCTAAAACTGTTTTTTTCAGTGTTAATTTATCTGACATTTGAGAATAAATTGCAGGCAGTTTTGCAACCTCTGCATCAAGTTCTTCTAACTTAATTTGCTCGCCGTTAACCTTTGCCAGCACATTTTCTGCTGTTTTTGTGGGAAAAATTTTGCCTATATTTATTATTAACAGTGCAATTACAATAATCGCAGCAATAGATAGTATTATAGTCCATATGGGTATCTTGGAATCTTGATGCCCACCTTGATGTTCTGAAGCATGCTCAGCATGATGATGACTGCCTGCATGATGTTCATGATGAACATGAGGATCAGCTTTTTGATGTTGAGCATTTTCTTTTATGTCATATGTTTCAAGATTGATCTTTTTTGCTTCATGTTCAGCTTTTGAATTGATTTCTGGCTTAGCTTCAGCACCAAACTTTTTTATTTTTGCTGCAGTAAATTCAGAATTAGATGTTTTTGCGGTTTCCTCTTTTAACTCTTTTTTTGCCATTAATATCTCCTCCATTTATTTGCTAAGACTATGGTATTTGTTTATATTATACTAAAAGTCCTTAGCTTCCGAACAAAAAACAAGGACTTTTGTATATACAAATGGAATTAGTTTGTTCGAAAACTAATTCCATTTAATATATATTAATTTGTTTATATTATAAACTCATTAATCTATATAAAATTATTAAACAAATCATTCTGCAAAATCTTACACTATTAATATATTTTGTGCAAAATCTGTTTAACATAATGTTATTTTTACATTCAATAGTAATAACCACTCACAACATATATTTTGAACAACAAAAATCTTTAAATATAAGCTAATATTAAAAAATAATGATATCTTGTGGGTATTTCATTCTGAGAACACAACCTATTGTGTCTTAGCTTATGAAGAATCACAATTCAAAAACATAATGAATCTATGTTAACATCAAAAGTGAGGTGAAAAGATGGATAGTAATGGTGAGATTCTTAAAGTAAAAAAAAGAAATGGTTCTATTGTTGATTTTGATGTTAATAAGATTGCAAAAGCAATATTCAAGGCAGCACAGTCAGTTGGCGGCAAGGATTACAAGATGTCAGAAGCGCTTGCCAAAGAAGTTTATGAATATCTTAAAGAAAAAGAATTTCCTAATAATATTCCTTTAGTAGAAAATGTTCAGGATGCGATTGAAAAAGTTCTTATAGAAAATGGACATGCCAGAACAAGCAAAGCGTTCATTCTTTACAGAGAAGAAAGAAAAAAAGTAAGAGATATAAAAAATGCCCTTGGTGTAGAAGATGATGTAAAATTATCATTAAACGCAATAAAAGTTCTTGAAAAAAGATATCTTATGAAAGATAAGGAAGGGAAAGTAATTGAAACACCAAGGCAAATGTTCAGAAGAGTTGCAAATTATGTTGCTCAAGCTGACAGGGAATACGGGGCAACAGAAGATGAGATTAAAACATCAGAAGAAACATTTTTTGAGATGATGACTAATTTAGAATTTCTGCCCAACAGCCCGACATTTACAGGAGCTAACACAAAAGTTGGACAGCTAAGCGCATGCTTTGTTCTTCCTGTGGGCGATTCAATAGAAGAAATATTTGAAGCTGTTAAACAAACAGCATTAATTCACAAAAGTGGAGGCGGCACAGGATTCAGCTTTTCCAGATTAAGACCAAGAAATGATCGTGTTCTCTCGACAAAAGGCATTGCGTCAGGCCCTGTTTCTTTCATGAGTGTTTTTGACGTGGCAACTGAAGCAATTAAACAAGGAGGCACAAGGAGAGGAGCCAACATGGGCATCCTGCGAATAGACCATCCTGATATTTTGGAGTTCATAACAGCAAAAGAAAAAACAAACAAGCTGAATAATTTTAACATATCTGTAGCAATTACTGACAAGTTTATGGAAGCTGTTAAAGAAAATAAGGATTACGAGCTTCTTAATCCCAGAACTTTTGAGCCAATAGAAAAATTGAATGCTAATGATGTATTCAGATTAATTGTAACAAAAGCATGGGAGAATGGTGAGCCTGGTGTTGTTTTCATTGATAAAATGAACAAGCAGAATCCAACACCGGAAATTGGCGATATTGAGAGCACAAATCCTTGTGTTGTTGGTGATAGTTTAATTTCAACTGAAAGTGGATTAATTAAGATAAAAGAATTGGTTGAAAATAATTCCTGTATTGATATTAAAATTGCAGTTGATAATCGAATACCAATACAGTTAGTAAATCGAGATGGGACATTAAGCCTTGCTCACTCAATTCAGGAAAGTGGTATTAGTTTCAGAAGCATATCTAATGTATGGAAGAATGGAGTAAAGGAATGTTACAAATTAACAACTAAATGTGGATATGAAATTGTTGCTACCCCTGAACATAAAATTATGACAACAGAAGGATGGGTTGAATTAAAAGATTGTTTAGGAAAAAAGGTATTATTACAATCAGGAAAAGCCACTTTCAATAAAGATAAGCGTCTTAAGTTTGAAGTGAAAAATGAATTTATTGGAGAAAATGGAAAAAAATACAAATTGAATCTTCCATCTACGTGGTCAAAAGAATTAGGTCAGATACTAGGATTACTCATTGGTGATGGTTGGGTTTGTGAAAAAGGAAAGAATTGTAGAGTTGGATTTACTTTTGGTAATGATGATTTAGAAGTATTAACTTATATAAAACCAATATTAAATAAATTTTATGGAAAAACGATTAATGAAGTTAAAAGAAATGAGAATGTAATACATTTATCTTATCATTCAAAATATTTGGTAGATTTCTTTAAGCAGCTTGGTGCAAAAGGAGTTGATTCAGCAGAGAAATGTATTCCTGAAAGTATTTTCACATCACCAAAAGAAGCGGTTGTCGGATGCTTACAAGGATTGTTCACGGCAGATGGTACTGTAAGAGATAGTAAAAAAAGTGGGAGTGATTGGATAGCACTCACATCTAAGAGCATAAAATTACTAAAAGATGTCCAAATTTTGCTTTTAAATTTAGGCATAAAGAGTGTTATATATAATAGGTCAAGACCAAAAAGATATAATTTATTTAGATACACGACAAAAAATGGTGAATTAAGAACTTACTTTTCAGATGGAATATTATATGAATTGGGGATTTTTGGAGCAAATATTGAGAAATTTGAAGAAGAGATTGGATTTATAGGTACAAGAAAAAATCTTCGTTTAAATAATATCAAAATGAGAAAAAGAAGAATCCAAGAATTTGTCGACGAGGTAGTATCTATAGAACATGCCGGTTTAAAAGAGGTTTATGATTTAACAGAACCAATAACCCATTCCATGATTTGTAACTCAATAGTAGTACACCAATGCGGTGAACAACCATTATTGCCTTATGAATCCTGCAACCTCGGCAGCATCAACCTTGCAAAGACGGTAAGAGAGAATTTTGCAGACGACAGAGCAGAGATTGATTATGAAAAATTAAGAGCTACTGTTTATAATGCCGTTCATTTTTTAGATAATGTAATTGATATGAATAAATTCCCGCTGCCGCAGATAGAGGCAAGAACAAAATCAAACAGAAAAATTGGATTGGGTGTAATGGGTTTTGCTGACATGCTTTTAAAACTGAAGATAAGATATGATTCAGAAGAAGGCATTGTTCTGGCAGAGAATGTGATGAAATTTATTAATGAGGAATCAAAAAAAGCATCAATGGAACTGGCGCAGAAAAGAGGATCATTCCCTAATTTTGGGAAAAGCGTCTACAAAGGCGGCGCACCAATCAGAAATGCAACAACAACAACAATTGCGCCGACGGGCACTTTAAGCATTATGGCAAATTGCTCTAGCGGTGTTGAGCCGCTGTTTGCAATTTCATACATACGAAATGTAATGGATAACACAGAACTGGTTGAAACAAACTGTGTGTTTTTAGAAGCTGCAAAACAAAAAGGGTTTTACAGCGAAGAATTAATGAAAAGAATTGCCAGACAGGGAAGCATTCAGGAGATAGAAGAGATTCCTGAAGAAATAAGGCGTGTTTTTGTTATTGCGCATGATATCCCGCCGTTATGGCATACAAGAATGCAGGCTGCATTCCAGAAACATATTGATAATGCGGTGTCAAAAACAGTAAATTTCCCAAGACATGCAACAATTGAAGACGTGAGAGAAGTATATTTGTTTGCATATAATCTCGGCTGCAAAGGTGTCACTGTTTACAGAGACGGAAGCAGGTCTGAGCAGGTACTAAATATTGGCAGTGTTAATAAATCAAAAAGTAGTGATGATGGTAAAAGTATGTTAAGATCAGAAGGAAGGGCAGAAATAAAAAACCTGAAAAAAGAAGTTCGAAATCCCTCTGCGCCTAATTATATCGTCGCAGATGTAATCAAAGCTGAGGCAGATCTTTCGGATAAAAATAAAACATACTGTCCTGAATGCAGCTCAAAATTAATAAAACAGGAAGGATGTGTAATTTGTCCAAACTGCAGTTTTTCAGCATGCAGCAGATGAGATAACATCTTACAGCCACATCAAATTTGATTATATAATTAATTAAATTAATTAACATGACCCAAAAAAGATTAGGCTTAATACATGTTTATACTGGTGAAGGTAAAGGAAAAACTACTGCTGCTATGGGTTTGGCATTGAGGGCAATTGGCCAAGGCCTCAGAGTTTATACAATCCAATTCCTGAAAGGCGGAGCTTATACTGGAGAATTTATCTCGACAAAAAACTTTCTTCCAAAAGAAAAGAGTGAAATAAGGCAGTATGGCAAACGATGTATTAAAGAGCTGAAGCAGTATAAGCTGACTGGCTTAATCGGCACAGAAAAAGGGGTTGACGACAATAAAGCCAAGTTTTTTGATTATATTAGAGAAGATATTAACTGCGGGAAATGCAGGCAATGTTTTGTTAACGACGACGAACAGAAAAAACTTGCAAGAGAAGCATTTAAGCACGCACAGGAAATTCTGTTAAGCGAAGAGTATGATTTAATTGTTCTCGACGAAATTAACAATGCAGTCCATTACAATTATTTATCTGTCTATGAGGTTGTTGAGCTATTGCAGAAAAAAGCGCCGCATATTGAGCTTGTTCTTACAGGCAGAAATGCCCACGCAGAAATCATTGCAATAGCTGACCTCGTAACAGAAATGAAAAAAATAAAGCATTACTTTGACGACGGAATTCTGGCGAGGAGAGGGATTGAGTATTGATTTTTCGCATTCATTTCGTTCCAAGGCGAAGCCACCCGTCCCATTATTATATTTTAGTTTATGTTTTATTAGATTAAATTTGAAATGTTTATATGACGTTTAAAAAAACGTAAAAAACTTTTAGTGAAACGGTGGACTGCGTTCCAAACGTGCTGAGTACGAGAAAGAAAGATTGTAATGGAGAAAATAATTGTAAGCGAGAAAAAGATGTTAAAATAGTTAGACTTTGAATTTCATTTTCTTGTAAATTCTATTTTCAGTATCTATCACACATAATATTTATATATGCTTTTAGATACAAATGAATAATAAAGACATTCAAGATGTATACACGCACAGTACATTCATTCATAAAACACAAAATGCCAATAATTAAAATCAGAAAAAGAGACGGAAGATTAGTTGATTTTGATAAACAAAGGATTGCAGAGGCGATATTTAAGGCAGCTTATTCTGTCGGCGGCAGAGACAGAAAAAGGGCTGATGAATTAGCTGAAAAGGTTATTGAAAGTGTTAATGAAAAATTCAAGAACATTATACCAACAGTTGAGCAGGTGCAGGATATTGTCGAGAGAGTTCTCATTGAAAAGGAACATATAAAGACAGCAAAAGCATTTATTCTTTACAGGGAAAAACAGAGCAGGATAAGAGAATTAAAAACATCTTTAATAGGTGCAATTGTCAGCAAAAATCTCAGCTTTAATGCATTAAAAATTTTGAAAGAAAGATATCTGCTGAAAGACGAGAATGATAATTTAATAGAAACACCTGAAGGAATGTTTAAAAGAGTTGCAAAAAATATTGCAAAAGCTGACGAGAAATATGATGATTTTAATGCAAAAGAAACAGAACAAAAATTCTATGAAGCCATGAATAATTTAGACTTCCTGCCAAACTCACCTACTTTAATGAATGCTGGCACTAGAATCCAGCAGTTAAGCGCATGTTTTGTGCTGCCAATCAATGATTCCATTGACGATATTTACATGACATTAAGAAACGCAGCAATTATTCATCAAAGCGGAGGAGGCACTGGTTTTAGTTTCTCAAAATTAAGGCCGAAAAATGATCTTGTCGGCTCAACAAAAGGCGTCAGCTCAGGGCCATTGTCTTTTATTGAATTGTTTGACAAGTCAACAGAGATTATGAAGCAGGGTGGTAAAAGAAGAGGAGCAAACATGGGAATTTTAAGGGTTGATCATCCTGACATTTTAGAGTTCATTGGAGCAAAAGAAGATACAACTGCATTAAATAATTTTAATATTTCTGTCGGCATTACTGAAAAGTTTATGGACGCTGTTGCGAAAAACATAGCTTATGCGCTTATAAATCCAAGAAACGGCGAAGTTGTAAGAAAACTGCCTGCCAGAGAAATTCTTGACTTAATATCAACAATGGCGTGGAAAAACGGCGAACCTGGTGTTGTGTTCCTGAATACAATGAATCATAAGAATCCAACACCAGACTTAGGAGAGATTGAAAGCACTAATCCTTGCGGTGAAGTACCATTATTGCCTTATGAATCATGCAATCTTGGCTCTATTAATTTATATCATTGCGTAAAAAAAAGCTGCGAAAAGAAAATTGGAGGAGAATTAAATAAAGAAGATAATATTGAAAATAAAAAAGATAAGAATGGAAATAAATGTGAAATTGATTTTGAAAAAGTGAAAGAGCTTGTATGGCTTGGGGTGCATTTCTTGGATAATGTGATTGATATGAATAAGTATCCCTTAAAAAAGATTGAAGAAATGACCAAAGCAAACAGAAAAATTGGTTTAGGAATTATGGGTTTTGCTGACATGCTGTTTTGTTTGGGAATTAAATATGACTCAAAGGAAGGTTTGGAAACTGCTGAGAAGATTATGAGATTTATAGAGAACGAAGCAAGAAAAGCGTCTCAAGAACTTGCAAAGAAAAGAGGCGTATTCCCTAACTGGAGCAAAAGCATTTATGCAAAGAAAGACATTAAGCTAAGAAATGCAACACTTACTTCAATTGCTCCAACAGGCACAATAAGTATGATAGCTGACTGCAGCAGCAGTATTGAGCCTAATTATGCCATTTCTTATGTCAAGAAAGTTATGAATGGTGAAGAATTTCTTTATATCAACAAACAGTTTGGGGATGTTGCAAGAGAAAGAGATGTTTATACAGAAGAATTAATGAAAAAAATTTCTAGCACAGGAACCCTTCAGCATTTTGAGGAGATACCTAAAGATGTAAGAAATATTTTTGTCACAAGCCACGACATATCCGCAGAGTATCATGTAAGAATGCAGGCTGCATTCCAGACCTATGTTGACAATGCAGTATCTAAAAGTGTAAACCTAAAATACACGGCAAGAAAAGAAGATGTAACCAACATATTCAAGCTAGCGTATGAATTAGGATGCAAAGGAATAACAATTTATAGAGACAGAAGCAGAGACGACCAAGTATTGAATATAGAATATGACAAAAAAGAATTCACTAAAAGAAAAGAGATTGAGAACAAATTTATTAAAAAGAAAGATATTAAAACAAAAAATGAAAAAACAGGAAATATTGTTAAGAAAAGAAGAATAGGTAAAGTGTGCGAGACATGCTGATTCGCCACCAAAAACAATTTGTTAAAAAGAGAGTTAAAAATTTATAGATATTTAATAATTTTATTCAAAATCTAAAAATGACAAAAAAAAGAGGAATAAACATAATAAAACATCCGCGAATCCATCTCTATATCGGCAATGGCGAAGGCAAGACAACTAATGCATTTGGTCTAGTTTTAAGAGCAATTGGCCACGGCAAGAAAGCAGTAATTATCCAGTTCTTAAAAGGAAGAAAGAATATTGGCGAATATATGGTTAGGAGAAAGTTGGGAAAAGGATTGGCAAAATTATATAACATTCATCAATTCGGCAGAAAAGAGTTTATTGATTTAAAAAATCCGAAAAAAAAGGATTTTGAGCTTGCAAAAAAAGGGTTTGAATTTGCAGAAAAAATAATTACGAAAAATAATAAGAATAACAAAAATGATAAAAGAAATGCGCCTGATTTATTAGTTCTAGACGAGCTTGCGCTAGCATCTGCGTATGGATTAATAGATGTGAATTTGATTCTTAAATTCCTGAAAAGAGTGCCAATAAAGACAACTGTAATCATAACAGGCAGAAAAACACCAAAAGAATTGATTAAAGCAGCAGATCTCGTTACAGAAATGAAGTGCATAAAACATCCATACCAGAAAGGCGAGAAAGCGAAAAAGGGGATTGAGTTCTGAATAAATATGTTAAAAATGCAAAAAAAGTAAATTTGATGAACATTTGGATGAAGCCCATACATAAGAAAACTATATAAATCACTATATCTATTGAATTGGTTATGGCAGAAGAAGGGTTAAATTTTGGCGGTATTTTTGCCAAAAAGGGTGTACCTGCGCAAAATACAGAAGAGGCAAATGGTATAATTAGAGATGTCACTAGACGATTAAGGGTTATGGAAGAAAGAATGGCATCTGACAGAAAAAATATTCAGTTAACACAGCAAAACACAATGTCTGCTAACAAGTCCACATCCAATGATATAAAAAATATGTATACAGAATTGAGTGAACTGAAAAAAGAACTTACTGCTCTTAAGGATCAAATGAATTTAGTAGTATCTGGATTAACAGAAGCTGCAAAAAAAGAAGAAGTAAAAGTACTTGAAAAATATATTGAATTATGGGAGCCATTAAACTTCGTAACAAAAAGGGAAGTTGAAGCAATGGTTAGAAGAACCATTAATGATGTAAAAGGCAAGTGAAAATATTTGATTTATAGCAAAGGCACTAAATTTTCGTAATTAACGATGCCTTTGCTATATACGTGGACTTTAACAAAAAAGATACGAATATTAAAGTCCACCATTATAAACAGGATTTTCCAAAAGATTTATATTAATATAAAGAATAAATATTATTAATTAAACGCAAAAAAAATCACAAAATGTACAAATCATTTTATAAAGAGATGAAACAATGTCATTATTAGATATGTTCAAAAAACCGCAGGAAACACATAATGAGCATCATGAAGAGTATAATATCGGCACACAAGGCCCGCCTGTTGATAAAGTTTTTATGCTGAAAAGGCAGGGGCTTAGTAATAATCAAATAATTCAAACTTTGCAGAGAGATGGCCACAGCACACATGATATTTATGATGCATTAAGTTTAGCTGAATTAAAAGGAGGTGTGGAAATGTCACCGCAAACTACTGCTCAACAACAAGGACCATTTATGCAACAGCCTCAGAGTATGAATCCAGCAATGCCGCCAATAGAACAGCCTGATGGAATGAATAGCATGGATAACGGCATGCAAAGCCCGCAAAGATTCGGCGAGGATAAATCACCTGAGCTGGAAAGGATTGAAGAGCTTGCAGAAGCAATAATCGACGAAAAATGGAACGAGATTGTAAAGAGCATAAACAAGATTGCAGAATGGAAAGAAAGAACTGAATCTAAAATAACAAAATTAGAACAGCAATTTGATGACTTGAAAACTAATTTTGATCAATTGCACCAAGGAGTTCTTGGCAAGATTGGAGATTATGATAAGAACTTGATGAATATAAGTACAGAGATACAAGCAATGGATAAAGTTTTCCAAAAAGTACTGCCAATAATGACTGAGAATGTGAATGAATTAAGTAGAATCACTCAGGAAATGAAAAAGCGATAAGAAGATTAAAAAGATATAGCAGACCAACAAATTAAGATTTAATTATTAAATTGGTTGACTATAATTTTAGAAATAAGACATATATCCTTGAAATTAAAAAAATATGGAGCTAATTTCACTCTTCCTAATATTTATTGTATTATTTATAATAGTTGGGTTGATAATTTTTTATCTTTTTTATAAGTACTGGTTCTTAAGAAATCCAAAAATAAATGTTCCGAAAGGAAAAGAATCTCTGCAAAACATAATAAGCCCTGCTGACGGAAAAGTTGTCCAAATAATTGAATTTGATGAACAGATTGCTAAAATAAACAAAGGCAGATTCGGCAGAATAATGGCTTATACTAAGGATGTAGCTGCTTCTGGATTTGTTATTTGTATTTCTATGAATCCGTTCAATATTCATTACCAAAGATCACCGATAAATGGTATTGTAAAAAAGATTAAATACAAAAAAGGAAAGTTCAGAAACGTACTGAAAGAGCCATCAAGTTTAAGGTTTATTGAAAACGAAAACAATGAAATCCTAATTGAAGGCACAAAAAGGATATATGGCATGGTAAGTGAGGCAAAAGGCAAATCTAATAAATCTAAGCCATTCAATGTCAAAGTTATACAGATTGCAGGCGCTCTTGCGCGAAGGATATGCTGTTTTGCAAAGGAAACCCAAAACCTTGGTAAAGGCGATATTATTGGTTTAATAAAGTTAGGAAGTATGGTTGTATTAATCATCCCAAATAATGTTGAACTCATGGTTAAACATGGGCAAAGAGTTCACGTTGGATTAAGCACGATTGCAAAAGTTAAAAAAAAGGGTTAAAACGAAAAAGTAAATGTTCTTCCTAAAACAAACAGATTATTTAGAATAAAGAAAGATTAAACAGTAAACAATTAAATCAGCTATTACACAATGAAACAATTCAAATATTTCAACATAATTAATTTCATAAAGATATCTGATATACTTACACTAGCGAATGCTGCCTGCGGCTTGTTGTCTATCTTCTTTGCCATCCAGCAAAATTTCAGGTTAAGCGCTTTATTTATCTTCATTGCTATGATATTTGATTATTTGGATGGAAAAGCTGCGAGACTGCTAAAAAAACAGAATGAGTTTGGAAAACAATTAGATAGTTTATGCGATGCAATCAGTTTCGGTGCTGCGCCTGCTGTATTGGGTTACAACTACGGATTAAACAGCTGGTATGCAATTGTTATTTTAGTATTTTATCTGCTTTGCGGCATTTTGAGATTAGCAAGATATAATATAACTTCACTTGATCATTTTGAAGGTCTGCCTATAACAACAGGAGGATTTATTATAGTTGTGCTGTCTTTGTTTGTACCATTTAACGTCTACACAAGCCAGATTCTGGCAGCGTACATTATTGCGTCATTATTGATGATATCATCTATACCTGTAAAAAAGATTTGATTAAGAAAGTATGATAGTAACATTAAATATTATAAAAAAGTTGAAATAAAAAAAGAAGGGATGTGTTATGGTTCCATTATTTAATTTATTATCAATATTATATAACCTTATTATAATCAGTTTAGTTATTACATTCATATTAACACAATTAACAAAATTCTTTGTTCATTGGTACAAAACAAAACAATTTGATCTTATGAAGTTCGTCGAAGGAGGAGGGATGCCAAGCTCTCATACTTCACTTGTTACTGCCTTAACTGTTTCAATTTTTCTGACAGAAGGGTTTTCAACCTTATTTATTATTGCATTTGTATTTTCAGTAATTGTAATAAGAGATGCAATGGGTATCAGGAGTTATGTCGGAAAACAGGCAAAACAAATTAACATATTGAATAATAAACTCAAAGCTAATAAAATATTATTAAAAGAGGCTGTTGGTCATACACAGCTAGAAGTTGCTATGGGTGTTGTATATGGCGCTGTTATTCCGCTTATAGTCAAGATATTTTTTCTTATTTTTATGTGAGTGATTCAAATGATAAAACTAATAATTCAGACATTATATCTATTTTTGCCAGCATTATTGGCAAACATGACACCTGTACTAGTAAAAAATATTTTAAAACCATTGGCAAAGCCAGTTGATTTCGGCAGAACATTCAGGGGGAAAAGAATTCTTGGAGACCACAAAACATTCAGAGGATTAATCTGCGGGATAATTGCAGGGGTTTTAATAACTGGCTTGCAGAAAGTGTTATTTGTTTACGCGCCATTTGAATGGTTAAAATGGTTAAGCATAATAGATTATGAGCAGATAAACTTTGTTTTATTGGGCTTTCTCCTCGGTTTTGGCGCATTATTTGGCGACATGGTAAAAAGTTTTTTCAAGAGACAGTTTAATATCCTTCCGGGAAAACCATTTATCCCGTTTGACCAGATAGATTTCTTGGTAGGGGCTATACTTTTTCTTTCAATTATTTATATACCGTCGTGGCAGATGATTATAATATTGCTTGTACTAGGGATGTTATTGCATTTTCTAACAAATATAATCGGTTATTTGCTGAAGATTAACAAGAAATGGATATAATTATATTTATTTTTTTAGTTTCCATGCGAAACTACCCGTTTTACTATTATTTATTTCTTTATTTCCTACCTGATTGGACACGTTCATGATTATTTAGTTTAGGTTTTATTATTTTAAACTTAAACGAATTATGTAACGATTAAAAAAACGTAAAAAACTTTTCATGAGATGGTGGACTGCGTCCCACAAACTAATTAAAAATAAGAAAAAATTAAGAAATAAAACCCTTACTTAACCTTCTCTTCAATCTTTTCTATATCCCCTTTCAAATGAGAAATTTTTGTTGTCAAAACCTTGAATTCTTTATCAACTTCTCCCCTTGATAATTTTAGCGCAACCTTTTCTTTAATGTCATCTAACTGCTTGTTTATCTTCTGTACATCCTTGCCTTTGACAGTATTGGCAGAATTAGAAGAGATTACATGATTTATTTGATTGTTTATTTGCACTAATTTGCGCTCAAGATCTTCAAGCTCTTTTCTTTTTACAAAATTACTGAAATCAACATTTTTAGTTTTATCTGCCATTGCATCAATCAATGTGATGTTTCCGTTTATTTTGCTCTCAATCTCGTCGATATCTTCCTTTAGACTTTGGTGTTTTTTAGTGCTTGCCTCAAGGAATCTTTCAACCTCTCTTTTTAGAATCAGATTATCTTTAATCTTTCCAATATCTTCCCTTAATTTGGCGAGCTCGTTTGCATTTAGACCTTTTTCTTCTTTCTCCTTAATCTCTTCCTCAAGCTTTTCAACAGAGCTTCCAACTTCAACAATATTTCTCTGAATATCCACAACTGCTTGAATTAAATCATTCTTTTCAACAAGGTTATTCTTTATTTCATGTTTCAGCTCATCAAACGCCTTTGATTTAACACCTTCCTTTAAAGAGCCTTTTATAGTCATTAATGCTGAATTTACTTCATCTAATTCTGTATTAAGATGATTTACTTTTTTATGAAGCTCTTCATGCAGGCCAAGAACCTCTTTTTTAGTGCTGCTGTTCTCTTTAATCTGTTTAATCTGGGAAATAACATCTTTTCTGGTGATAAACTGTTTTTCAACATCGTCTGCATCCATGCTAAACTCTGTTAGTTGTGTAACTTTTTCGTTTATTCTCTCAAGCTCCTGCTCGAAATTAAGCACCAGCTTGTCAAATTCAGTATCAAACTCCTTTCTGCTGACGCTATTGCTGATATTTGTGTTTAGAGCAGTATCCAGCTTATTTAAACGGCTGTCTAGGACCTTGCGCATATTTTCTTTAAAATCTGAAAATGATTCCTGTAATTTTTTCAGCTCTTCTCTTGTCTTTTCCACTTCTTTTATCTCTGATCTGTTAGCCCTTTCATTATCTACAAGAGTTGTCAGATGAAGGTTTCTCTTTTCACTCTCTTCTGCGAAGTTATCTATCGTTTCTTTTATTTTATTTAGCTCATCAGTAACTTCCTGCCTTAATTTGGCAAATTCAGAAAACAGTTTTACATAATCTTCCCTGCTGATATATTTCTCGCTGCATTCCTGCTTTGATAATATGATTTCTTTGTTTAAAGAAAGTATTTCTTTTTTTAGAGAAACAACATCTTTGTTTACGTTAGAGAAAGCTCCAGCAACTTTTCTGTCGAGCTGAAAAATATCCATTATTACACCTCATTTTTTCACTGCATTGATTTCACTACACTGATTTTCTTCAATTTTTTTGCTAAATCACTTAATTTTTCAAATAGGTTCACTTTTTTTCAAGTATTTTCAAGTAGATTCACTTTACTTTTTTCCCAAAATCCCTTCACTTTTTCCCGTGCAAAGTTATTATTCTAAAGAACATCCATAATTTATAAAATTTATTGTAATGTAGACGAGAAAATGAGAAATTAATTGTCAGTTGGTGACGAAAAATAGCAATGTCTACCAAGATAAATTAGTTCAAAAAGATTCCATAAGCTTTTTATATGGCTGCTTTTTCCTCAACTATGCATGGTAATGGAACTAATTTCAGAAATCCTAGATTATAATATATTAGGCAATAGTATATGGCAGTATCTATTATTTGTAGGCACTATTTTCTTTACTTATATTATAGGCAAGATTTTGAATTACATAATTAAGACAATAATCCTTTCTTTTACAAGAAAAACAAAAACAAGATTAGACGACCTTATTATTGATGCTGTAAGCCCGCCGATTATATTTTTTGTATCTTTGTTTGGATTTTATATTGGATACAACTTATTAAACCTGTCAGAAAAAGTAATCAAGATTTTCAGCGGATTGACAGATGTTTTAGTTATAATAGGCATATCATGGCTGCTAATCAGATTTCTTGATTCTATTATTGAGAATTACTTTGTTCCGTTCACAGCGAAAACAAAGAGCGATTTAGATGACCAGTTAGTTCCAATACTAAGAAAACTTTCAAAAGTAATTGTTATTATCATCGCCGGACTGATGATTCTGAATAAATTAGGGTATAACATTAATTCAATCCTTGCTGGTCTTGGCTTGGGCGGTTTGGCATTTGCCCTGGCTGCCAAAGATATTCTTGCAAACTTGTTTGGTGGGGTAGCTGTATTTACTTCTCAGCCATTTAAGATAGGCGACAGAATAAAAGTAGACGGCCATGACGGACATGTTCAGACAATAGAAATAAGAACAACAACCATAAAAACATTAGATGGTACACATGTTATAATACCAAACTCAAAGTTTTCTGAACAGATTATAGAAAATATAACCAGAGAGCCTGCGCGAAAAATAGCGTTTACAATCGGCTTAACTTATGATACACCGCCGCAAAGAATACAAAAAGCAATTGAAATAATTAAAGATATTATTGCAAAGCACAATCATACTGTCAAGAAGGAGATAAATGTGTTTTTCGATGAGTTTGGCAATTTTTCATTGAATATCAAGGTTATTTATTTCATAGATTATAAAGGAAATGCAGAAATTGTCTTCAAAACAAAGAATGAGATAAACAATGAAATTCTGACAAGGCTTAACAAGGAGAAATTCAATTTTGCATTCCCGACGCAGACTATTGAATTGGTGAAGAAGAGATAGAAAAGAGATTAATTTAAATTTATGGGACAATATTTAAGTTTCTTTTGTGCGGTTCTACTTCTGAGCGCAAACCAACCAAACCATTAGTAAATTTCCTGCTGTAAGATAAAAGATTCATTGGAAGAGCATACAGCCAAGTTAAAAATATATCATTTTCTAAAGGTGTTTGTGTTCTAACAGAATGTTGAGCTAATGTTTCGTTCCAATGCTGAATCTGTTTCTCAATATGGCAATAATCCAATACTTGAACACAAAACATAGATATACCTTCTTGTTCATTTATAGTTCTCATATTCTCTGCATATTCTGATTTTGAAGAAATGCCACCGACTGGAGTCATGTTTCCTAATATTGCTTCTAACAATTTCCTTTCAGTTTCATTATGTTCAGCTGCCAAATAGTTTCTTGTTAAGACGCGAAGAAACTTATACTGTTCACCAAATACACCTTTAAGACGCAGGTCAAATGGATTAAACCACACAATGTCTTCGCTTGATTTATCAATAAAAGTTCGTTGTGAATCACTAAGTCTGTGTTCACCTGAACCTTTATCAAGATGATTATAAAGTCCAGCAACATCACCTTCAGCAATTCTACAAAAAGTATCTTTTCCACAAATACCATAAGAAGATAATTTTCCATTTTCAATTTTAATCAATCCATAAATAGGAACAACAGGGGTTCTTTCCATTTGTCTTAAATCACCATCAGGAAAATCTGCTGCTTTTGTTACAGGATAATCTTGATCATCAAAAGAAAGTCTTAACTGCAAAGGTTCTTTAATTAGCTTAACTGAATGTAATCCTTCTACTCGTGAATCTAGTCCTGATTCTATTCTTGAATTTCCTTTTCCTAGATCTCCTTTTCCTGAATTTACATTTCCTGAATTTACATCTGACATATTTAGACGAAAAGATAGAATTATTTATAAAGTTATCCTTTTTAATCACTGAGGAGTGGTTTAAAATTAAGAAAGTTTTTTTAAGAGATAGCAAACTGAATCTACTTCTCCAGCGCCTTCACTGCAATCAATTCTTTGCCTTCAATCAATACCAATGACGCCCCTCCGCCAGAACTGACATGCGTCATTTTCTTGTCGTAGCCGAATTGAGCGACTGCTGCTGCGCTGTCTCCGCCGCCAACAATGCTTCTTGCCTTTGTCTCAGAAATAATTCTTGCAATCTCTTTTGTGCCGTTTGCAAAAGCAGGGTTCTCAAAATAGCCAATAGGCCCGTTCCAGACTATTGTTTTTGCCTGTTTTATTATTAAGCTGAATCTTTCAATTGTCTTTGGTCCAATATCTAATGCCATCATGTCGTCTGGAATCTTATCAACATTCACTATTTTTGTTTGTTTGGAATCTTTAATATCTGTGCTTGGAGCAACAACTGCATCAACAGGCAAAACAAGTTTAGGATTTTTCAGGTATTGTTTTATTTTAGTTTCTGTTTCGGGTGTTAATCCTTTTGTATCAATACATGTTTTCCCGACAGAATAACCATTGACCTTAAGGAACAGAAATGCAAGAGCACCGCCAATTAGGATTTTGTCAGCTGTCTTAAGCAGATTTTGGACAGCATTAAGCTTGTCTGCTTTCACACCCCCAATGATTGATATGAATGGCTTTTGAGGATCTTCTATTGTCAGCGTTATCATGTCAAGCTCTTTCTTGATGAGAAATCCAATGCATTTTTCTTTTACAAATTTCGGCACAGATGTCATTGAAGCATCATCACGATGAGAATTAGAAAACGCATCATTCACATAAATGTCTGCAAGACTGGCCAATTGTTTTCCAAATGCATCTTTTAAGTTAACATCTTTTGCCTGCTCTCCAGGATTAAACCTTAAATTTTCCAGCATGATTATACAATCTTTGCAATTAGAAGTTACCTGCCAACCATCGACTTTTTTCACAGGCATATTAATTAATTTACCAAGGCGTTCTGCTACTTTATTCGTTCTCAGTTCTGGCTCTTTGTCTGGTACAATGCCTTCAGGCCTGCCAATATGCGCCATAAGAATAACTTGCGAAGGCATTTGCTTAAGAATAAAGTTTATTGTCGGCAGTGTTTCCCTTATCCTAAAATCATCAGTTATGTTGCCGTCGTCATCCATTGGCACATTATAATCAACTCTTATCAAAACTTTTTTGTTTTTGA
This sequence comes from Candidatus Woesearchaeota archaeon, assembly GCA_018303325.1. GTDB lineage: Archaea > Nanobdellota > Nanobdellia > Woesearchaeales > DSVV01 > JACQSP01. The sequence continues at coordinate 3,357 of JAGVYH010000024.1, read as the reverse complement.
AGCTGAAATCTTTTATTGTTTTTATCATGGAAAACAAACCCCATAAGCCTTACAAACCTTTTTAGGTTATTTGCACCATCTTTTGATCATATCAATCATTCTCATACTGTATCCCCATTCATTGTCATACCATGCAATTACTTTTATAAGATTTCCACTGACAACATTAGTTAATGACGCATCAAAAATGCTTGAATGTGAGTTGCCAACAATATCTTGGCTGACAATAGGATCTTCTGTATATTCAAGAATACCTTTTAATTCTTTTGATGCTGCTTCTTTCATTGCTTTGTTAATGTCATCTTTTGTTACTGTTTTTTCCAATTCAATAGTTAAATCAGTGCAGCTTCCGTCAGGAACAGGAACTCTTATGGCAATGCCGTCCATTTTTCCTTTCAGTTCTGGTATGACTTCGCCAATTGCCTTTGCAGCGCCTGTTGACGTCGGAACAATATTGTAAGCAGCATGCCTTGCTCTTCTCAAATCTTTATGCGGCCCATCGACTAAATTCTGGTCAGCAGTATAAGCATGGATTGTATTCATGAACCCTCTCTTAATGCCAAATTTCTTGCAAAGGACTTTTAGAACAGGAGCAATACAATTCGTAGTACACGATGCATTAGAAATAATCACATCATTTTTATTTATTGTTTCATCATTAATGCCGTGAACAATTGTCTTTATTGGTTTATCGCCTTTGCCAGGAGCGCTTAGAAGAACCTTTTTAGCGCCTGCTTTAATATGCTTATAAGCAGCGTCATATTCTGTGAAATAACCTGTGCTTTCAACAACAACATCTACATTTAATTGAGTCCATGGCAGTTTTTCAGGATCTTTTTCTGCGAAAACCTTAACCTTTTTGCCGTCAACAACCAAAGAATCAGATGTAAACTCAACATTGCCAGCAAACTTGCCGTGCACAGAATCATATTTTAATAAATGCGCTAATGTTTTTGTGTCTGTTAAATCATTTACACCAACAAACTCTATTGATTTATCGCTGTAACCTGCCCTAAAAACCATTCTACCTATTCTTCCAAAACCATTTATTGCAACTTTTATAGCCATAATATATCACCTTTTATTGTTACTGATTAGTTTAATATTTTTAAACTTCATCCGAAAATTCAACCATGTTGCCTTTCACTGCAAAAAACAATAATAATGGCTGGGCGAGCCGAGGCTGTAAGCCGAGGCGAGTAGGATTTTACGAAGTAAAATCCGTCCATGCCATTCTTATTATTGTTTTTTGCTCATATAATTATTACTAAAATATAACTAATTTTTGGATGAAGCTATACTTTTATTAAGCGATATGAACATTAGGACTGTTTTTCGTATATAAATATTGTGAAGTTTTGCTCAATTCTTTTGCTTGAGAAAAAAGAAAGCTTAGTTGCCTTCATTTTTCTTACTGGGGCAAAAGTTATACTTATGCACCTGATAAATCTGCAAAGCTGAATAATCTTTAAGGATATCATTGAATTTTGTTTTAATGTCCATCATTATTTCCCTGAACTTTTCAGCTGTTTCTACTTCCATGTCTATTTCAAATTCCCAAGGCCCTAATGCTTTTACAATGTAAACTATGTTAGGATTAACCCTGCAGTATTCTATGAGAGATTTATCTCTTTCCTCTGTCAGATTTTTCAGTCCAATAAGGACTTTATAATGTATATAAGGATAGACAGACTCGTTTGGCACAAAATTATAATGCCTGATTACACCTGATTTTTCTAATTTTTTAATTCTTTCAGCGACTGCATCAGCGCTGATGCCCACGATTTCACCCATATCAACAGAGGTTATCCTTGAATTATTTGCCAGCGTCATTAAAATTTTCCAATCTTTTGCATCCATTTTTACAGGAGCAGGAACAGCGCCAAAAAAAGATGTTCTGAAAGCACTTGGTTTTGCTTTGTTGATAAGATAATCGCGAACAAAATATTCGCCTCTGATAATTGTTGCAATCTGCCTCTCTGAAATATATTCTCCAAAAAGTTTATTTAGCTCATTTAGGGTTTTGTCAAGATAAGCCATGTCAGTTGCCCATGTTCCAAAGGCAAGGTCATATTTGCCGTCGCAGCTTACCACCCAAACAACATTTTGATTAGCTTTTAAGAAAGTAATAAGCTCATTTTCCTTTTCTTTGGTTAAATTTTGCAGCCTCAAAAAGTTTTTGTGAATAGTAAATCCTAACTTAGAAATATCAATCACTGTGTAAAACGAGGAGATAATGCCTTCTTGAATCAATCTTTTTATCCTAAAACCAACAACCTGCTTTGAAAGCCCTACTTTTTTAGCTATCTCTGAATTAGAATGCCTCGAATTAATATCTAATTCATACAATATCTTTCTGTCTTTTGCATCTAGTGTAATCACCATCAATTTAGTATAAAATGGCTTTTTGTATATAAATTTAACGATTTTGTAAAAAATAATCATAAAAAGCTTTATATACTTAAGAATGAAGTAACTACACAATAGTAAAAACAGAGTAAAGACTAAACAAGAAAAGGAAGTAAAAATACAGATATCAAGTAAACATCTGGGTAAAGTGAATATATAGTCACGGACATTAATAGTTAAATACAAAATAGGGTGAAATGATAATGCACATAAAATCTAGCGAGAAAAATGAGAAAAAGCTTGAAATAACAAAAAGATTGGAAGAGCTTGCAGAAGAAGGAGTTTTAGACAGAACAATTACTATTTTAAATCTGCCCGCAGCAAATTACTGCGAAAAAAGAGCTGAAATAGTTGAACAACTAGATGGAACATTAAAACAAGCATGTGAAGGCTGTGTTACACAGGGTATCATTTCAAAAGATAGATTAACATTAGAACAGATAAAAAATATTATTGATTTCTTTGCAGAAAATTATGAAACGAGGTTTATAACAATTAACGGCAGGGGAGATCCATTTGAGCCGCGCCTAAAAGAAGAAACATTAGAAAAGATAAGATATGCGCATACAAAAAGAATCCAAGCTTATGTTTTTACTGCAGGTAATAATCTTGACGAAGCAACATGCAAATTCTTGGCAAAGCACAGGGTTAATGTAATGATTAGCCTTTATGGCAATCAGTTTATTGACGCTGATTTCTTTTCTGGAAAAGAATACCCTTCTGCTAATAAACCATTACAATCTCAGGCAGACATTGCAGCTAATTTAAGAAGATTAATTAGCGCTTATCTAAGCACAGAAGGTCAAATTAAGGATAGAGCAGATAAAATAGATATAACAACAAGAATTGGGGCACTGTCTTAGTTCAGGTACTTTAATTTCTTATGTAAAAATTTTCCCCACGTCCACACTTTAGTTGCTCGTTTTTCGAGAATTGCTGGCGTTAGTT
>JAGVYH010000023.1 GCA_018303325.1 Candidatus Woesearchaeota archaeon | reverse complement strand
AAGATTTTGAAAAAATTAATCTTGTAAGGCACAAAATTAATCCGCAATGGAATTATACAATCGGTTGAAATTGGCAATTTATTTTATAGCAGTCCCTAAATTAGTTCTGCCTGCTGGTTGCGAGAATCATAACGGCACATTAAATGATGCAATTAAAAATCTGCCAGATAAAATACTAACTGACCTTGTTAATGAAGATGAAGCTTGTTTAGGATTTGTTAGAAAGAATACTCCTGCCCGTGCACTCAAAGAAGGAGAAGCACCTAGGCAATATGTGCATTTAATGTATGGTATTTTACCATCTCAAATTATTGAAGCTTACAGTCAAAGAGGAGAAATCAAAGATGAAACCTGGTTTAAAGCTGCACTCTCACATGAACAACTTCAAAAAGATGGTTTTGGCCAAAGATGGACAGCAAAAATATTATTATATAATGGAATGCTTCCTGATGAAGATGAAATGTTTACTTTGATAAATCATTGTGTTGACAATTCCAGAACACTAATTGTTAATAAGGTTAATTATGATGTCAAAGAAGTTGAGGGTGTTATTAATGCAATCTACGAGGGTATTTATGCATCAAATAATGGATTACCAACACAAGACAATGATATAGGAGAATTAAATGATGTATCTGAGAATGCTCTAAAAGAAAATGTAGCTATGGTTGTGATGAAATTACACGAAATGACAAAGCAGGCAAAATTAGCACAAGCACTCAATGAGAAATTGAATGGTGGAAGAGTTGGTGTAGTTCCACATAGTTTAGTGCAGTAATTTTATATTTAAGTTTTTAGAAGTTGTTTTTTTGTTTCAATTGCTTTGAAAAAAATAGTGTAAAGAAGATTTCTAAATATTGTGTGTAAAGAATATTTCGTATTTTTTTAGTTCCTGGGCGCAGCCAAACGTTCACGATGATGTTTTAATTTATTATTTTTTTATTTATAAATTTCTTAATGTAATTTTCAAGAAAAAATTAATAATTTTTCATAAGAAGGTGGACTGCGTCCCTAGAACTGGTTTGAAACGAAAAAAATAAATTAAGATATACGAAATTCAATAATAAATGACACAAACTTTTTAAACACTTCTTCTTAACATTACTTAATATGCCAAAAAATAATAGCACTATTGATAAATCAAATAAAAACAAGAGCACAAAAGGTTCAACTAAAGAAGGATTAATAACTAAAGATTTAATTAAAGACCATAATAGTTTAGCTAAAGGTCACAATAGTTTAACTAAATCTCATGCCCACAAAACTAAATCCCAGAATCACAAAATCCTCGTCACAAGCGCTCTTCCTTACGCAAATGGCCCTATCCATGTTGGCCATCTTGTTGAGTACATTCAAACAGATATATTTGTGCGCTTTTTGAAGCTGATAGGAAAAGATGCGATTTATTGCTGCGCAGATGACACGCACGGAACACCGATTGAATTAAAAGCGCATCAGCTTGGGATAAAGCCAGAAGAACTGATTGAAAAAATATGGAAAGAGCATACACAAGACTTTTCTGATTTTAACATAAAATTTGACAGCTATTATTCAACAAATTCTCCTGAAAATAAATATTACGCAGAGTACATTTACAAAAAACTGAAAGAAAAAGGATTAATTTACACAAAGCCAATAAAATTAATTTACTGCAATAACTGCAAACGGTTTCTGCCTGACAGGTTTGTGAAAGGCATTTGTCCAAACTGCAAGGCAGATGAGCAATATGGTGATGTTTGTGAAAAGTGCGGAACAACGCACAAAACAACTGATTTAATAAGCCCAATCTGTACACTTTGCGGGAAAACACCTGTACAAAAAGAAAGCACACATTATTTTTTCAAGCTGAGCGCATGCAAAGAACAGCTGCATCATTTTCTTAAATCAAAAAAACTGCAAAAAGAAGTTGTTAATTTCTGCAATACTTGGATGGAAAAATTAGAAGACTGGTGCATTTCAAGAGACGGGCCATATTTTGGATTTGAAATTCCTGACTCAAAAAAAGAAACAGGCGATATAAAATATTTTTATGTCTGGCTTGATGCGCCTATAGGATATATTGCAAGCACTGCGAATTACTGCAAAGAACTTAAAAAAAACAGGAATGAGAAAGACAAGAGAAACCTGAATGAAAAAGATAAGAAAAGTAGTGTATTAAGTGAAAAAGAGTATTGTGAGAAAGATTATTGTGAGAAAGATTATTGGATGCCAAATACGCCAGAAAACAGCGAGATAATTCACGTCATTGGCAAAGATATTATTTATTTCCATTTCTTATTCTGGCCTGCAATGCTGATTAATGCCGGAATAAAAGCGCCTGACCAGATCCAAGTGCATGGATTCTTGACAGTGAACAGAGAAAAGATGTCAAAATCCCGAGGAACTTTCATAACTGCAAGGCATTATTTGAATTATCTTGGCGGGGAATATCTGAGATATTATTACGCCTCAAGCCTGCCGTCTACTTTAACTGATATTGATATGGATATAAAAGATTTTAAGGAAAAGATTAATCATGAGCTAATCGGCAACATAGGTAATCTTGCAAACAGAACCATTACTTTCCTTAATAAAGAATTTGATTCAAAGATATCAGAGATTGATATTGAAGACAAAGATGTGCAGAGGATAATTAATGACTTCAATGAAAAGGCAGTCGTTATAAGAAAGAAATATCATGATTTTGAATACAGGGAAGCTGTCAAGGATATTTTATACTTAAGCAGCCTCGGCAATAAATATTTTCAGGAAAAAGAGCCGTGGAAATTAGCCAAGGGCAGCGCTGAAGACAGGAAAAAAGCACAAAAGGTTCTTACATTATGCTTTAACTTACTGAAAAATGTCAGTATAATTATCTCGCCGATAGTTCCTGCATTTGCTGAAAAACTGCAGAAACAATTGGGATTGGAGAAACAAGTTGGACTGCAGAAACATCTGAATGTATTAAATGTTCATCCTACTCCTTCCAGCAATTCTCTGACATGGAATGATCTGCATTTTGACGTGAAAAACCACAAAGTAAACAGCGCAGAAATCCTTGTCAAGAAAATAGAAAATGAGATAGAAAAGATGATAAATGATAATGTTAAAAATTCTGGAGACAAATCAGGAAAAGAAAAAGCAGAAAAAGAAAGAAGAGAAACTAACAAAGAATTCAATTTGGATTTAAGAGTTGGAAAAGTAGAAAGTATTATTGATCACCCAAACGCTGACAAATTATACCTACTAAAAGTTAATCTCGGCAAAAACAAGGAAGGAAAACCTGAAATAAGGCAGCTTGTCGGCGGGATAAGAGCGCATTTTAAAAAGGAAGATGTTTTAGGAAAGAACCTCGTTATTGTCTGCAATCTTGCACACGCAAAACTCAAAGGGGAAACCAGCGAAGGAATGCTTCTTGCTGCTAAGAAAGAATATGTGGATAAAAGCGGAGTTAAGAAAGAAAAACTTGCGCTGTTATCTGCGCCAAACTCAAAACAAGGCGACAGAGTTTATCCTGATGGAGAGAAAGAAAAGTTATTGCAAACCTTCAAAACAATCACATATAATGATTTCCAAAAATATAGGTTCGATGTAAAAAATAAAGAAGTCTTCTGGGTTAATAAAGAAGAGAACAAAACTGATAACAAAGGAGAAAAAAAGGCGTTAAGGACAGATAAGGAAAAGATTAAGGTGGATATTGACGACGGAGCAGAGGTTTGCTAGAGAAAATTAGTGATAATAAAAGGATTTTAAATCTTCTTCAGCAATTCTTCCTTTTTTAGCTTAAATTGCCTAGGATTCAAATCTAAATATTTTATATCCTTAAAGTTAATTATTATCTGTTTTAATCTGGCTCTAAAATGCTCAAGTTTGTATTTTTTTAAAATATCATTATATTTTTTAAAATCAACATTTGTAAAACAGATAAGAGCAATTATATCAATTTGGTCTTTATTGCCCTTTATTGTGCCTGCTCTGTCAAATTCTGCACCTTGTTTTAGGATTAATAACAATTCAGAACTTACAACCTCAATGCCTTCTATTTTTGTTGTGTAATTTTTAATGTCATTAACAGGTATAGATAGTTTAGAAAAAAAGGGTACATATATATCAACATCAATCTCTTCAAAAGATATTTCGTATTTTTTCAGGTTGTCGTTCTTTTTAAGCGCATAATTTTGTTTTAAATAATCTAAATCCTGCATATCTTTCAGTACAATATCCAAATCTTTGGATTTATGCAATTTTGTCCATAAGTAAGCTGCCCAGCCGCCTATAACTATAAATTTGAATGGTTTTTTATTTATCTCGAGCAGTATGTTCCAGCTTTTTTCTGTTAATGTGCTATTCCAAAATTCCATCTTTGCCACCTATTCAAAAGTCTTATCTTTTTTTAATCTCTCCTCAAGAGCTTTTAAAAATTCTTTTGCATACCATTCTTTTAAGTTCCATAAATCAACAAAAATCTGCGCTTCTGTTGTGATTCTTAAGTTTTTTTGCGCATAATTGTTCATCATCAAATCTTTTTTCAAAACAAATAAGTTTGGTGGATTTTTTGACGGAGGAAAACGATTTTTAATTTCAGAGATTTCTTCTTCTGAAACATAGACATACATTTCTGAATAATCAGCAGGGACATCTTTAAACTTAAATTTATATGCGCTGTATGCGCCGAATATTACAGGAGACGGCATTAATGATTCTATGTTCTTAACAGGCATATCTGCTCTTGTTTGATAGATAATATCTTTCTCGAGTTTTCTTATTGAAGCCCAATAAAACAGAATTTTTCTTGTGTCAACAACAACAAAGTTCTTTAGTTTTACTGTAACCGCACCCATTGCTTTTAAGGGAGCTAATGCTAAGTTGACTGTGCTGAGCGAAATATTTAGAGCATTAGCTATGCCTAACTGCGTCATTGTTCTGTTTTTCTTTTCAATGACATTGTATAATATATCTCTTATTACTAATTCTGTTTTTTTCATGATTTGGTTAATATAAACTAAGCATATTTATAAATATTTCGATTTTATAAAATATTAATTTATATATGTTTCGATTTTTTATGAAAGATATATAAATAGAGAACTAATTTAATAGAAACTAGATTAATAGAAACAATATCAATAGAAATTATCCAAATAAAAGTTAATTCAATAAAAAGTTTATTTTAACAGGGGTTTAGTTTAATAGAAACCTTGTCTTGTAGAATGTATGTTTTAATCTCTATAATCCTCCAAGTCATATCTGCCAAAGGGTATCCTTTGCACAAGTGAATTAACTTGATTTAACTGCATTAACATTATTTCTGATGGTATACCCTTCATCTGCTCAGTTATACACAATACTTTTTCAAAGAGGGGTTTGAGTGGTTTTATTTCATCTTCTATGTAGTGTATAGAACGCAGCATATATTCTGGTTTAGGAAATTCATGATTTCTCCAATCTGCAATAATTATAGAAGTCCCTTTGGAAGCGTTGTGTACACCATGTGATCGTTGTCTTCCTATATTATTAATTATGATGGTATGCCCAAGATTACCCCAATATCCTCCACCATTAGCTAAGGTATTTTCACCCTCTTGATTAATGCTAATCGCATGCTCAGCATGTCCTTTACTGAACCCAATATTGTTAGCAACACATTTCCCTTTTCCATTTAGTAAGATTATAGAATTCACATATCCATTATAAGATCCAACACCAGAACAAACGCTGTCACCTTCAATATTTATACACATTATTTGGTTAAGATTACCATCGTAACTGCCAATCATACTGCAGATATATTTGCCTGTAAAGTTTTCAATAATTATATCATCAATAAATTTAGCAAAGTAGAACAAGTAGTCGAACCTGTTTCCTCGACCATTAAAGTGAAATATTGCTGGTTTTCCTTGTTCTTTATTTCTCTTTGTTAATAATTGAAGTAGCGCGCCAGTATACATCCCTAATACTTCTTGTTGGATTTCTGTGTCATAATCTGAATTTGCTTTTGCTGATATATATTGTTGAAGGTCTTTTTCAGTAAACTCAACCTCTTTGAGCTTCTGCTCTTTAATTTCTTTGTATATTTTAATATATAACTGATTTTGGAACTCAGAACTCTTGTAAGGGACAAGCTTAGGAGCATTGAACTCAGAAATATATTTTGTTATAACATACTCACCAACTTCAATCAGTTTATCTAATGTAGTTTGGTTCCTAACTTGAGCATCTCTCGCTTCTTCAATTCCTGTTAATGCGCCAAATCCTGACGATAAGTTTCCTAATGATGTTGCCAGAGGTTGGCTTGGTTCGTCTGTCATTTTATTCCCTTTTTAATTGCCTGTTTGCTATTTTATCATTTGTGTTTACATCCAGAAACTCTTTTTAATGTAGGTGGTATCATCCCATAGAGCATGTTAAGATATTGCTCTTCATATCCCCCGTTCATTTTATTGGCTACTTCTATTAATTCATCAATAGTATGCCCCGAGGTTAATCTAGAATATTCTGTTAAAGCATTATCGTGAAGATAGATGTGTTTTGCTTCAGGCATAGGAGTGCCATAATCTTCTTTTCTGAGATTATATTGTGGATAGATTAAGAGACGAATTACTTTTCCTTTAAACCCAAGATGAGAACCAATGCCTTGTCCACCACTAAGACCGTCTGCATTAATGATGATTACATTATTAACATAAGAGCCAAAACCAACTGACCATGCTACGTCTTCTCCATAATTGTTAACAATTATTACATTGCCAATCTGATTTTTTCTAATTTTCGTCTTGTTGCTATCAAAAGGCGAACCTATGCAAAGTGCTGTAGATTCGCCATTAGTATTTATAAAAATAACATTATTGATCTCGCCATGATCTGAACCGATATTGCTTCCTAATCTTTCTCCGCTAGAGTTCATAATAACAACATAATCTACATGTCCATTGAAGCTTCCAACATGAGTGCAAAGATGAGAGCCATTAAAATTATCAACTATTAATTCATCTACTTCTCTAGCTCCACAAAATAAATAATCAAATTTATTGCCTTGGCCATTAATATAAAATCTTGTTCTCCTGCCTTGAGCTCTGTTTCTGATTGTTAAAAGATGAAGCAAACATCCAGTGAAAAGACCCAAGGCAAAAGACCCTGGTTCTCCATAGTCATTGTTTGCTTTTGCCGAAATAAAATAGATTAAATCATCACCTGTGAAAAAAACATGTTTTAAATTTACATCTTTCAATCTTCTGTAAATAGAGTTATAAATCCTATCTCCAACACCATGCCGATCAAACCCAGATGCTACAAAAAACTCAGACCATTTTTCTCTTTCACCTTGTTTAATTACTCCTTCGCAGACTTCTAAAAGCTTCTCAAGAGCGGAGGTTGTCCTACCTCGAACGTCTCTCGCATCATCAATTCCACCCAAGTCGTCAAAACCTGAAAAGGAAGGTATTGCTGGGTCAAATGTTGATTGTGTTGGCTGGAGTGTCATTTTATTTGTATTTCTTCTTCTCTCATTTTGTTATTTACCTTTGTTTTCTTCAATAATGTTATTTTCCCTTTTCATTATTTTTTCTTTGCTAAATTACTGAATTTATTTTGCAAATAATATTTTGCATCAACATACAAACACCTAAAGAACCAGCTTGCTCTTCTTAGTTGATCATCTTTGTGTTTTTGGTGAAGAGAAATATCATCTGAAAAATCAGGCTGGAGCGTATAAAGTTTGTCTGCAATGCCCAAAACCTCTTGGTAATTTTTCCCTTCCATGCTTTTTGCTAATTCAACTATTTCAGAGATGTGATGTTTCTGTGATAATCGTTTATATTCTGCCAGCGCTTCATTGCCTGATACAATATTATCTGAATATGCGTCGATAAAAGGGGAGATCTCAGCACAATCATAATAGACTATCTTTTTGACATTTTTAGTTATTGGGCCGTTCTTTAAGTCTTCTTGGTCAGAATGCCAATGGAATGTTTCTTTTCCTTTAACGCCGATTGCAACAATAGTGCCAAGCTTTCCATAATAATAGCCGAGATTTGAAAATGTCCTATCACCTTCAATATTGATTCCATAAAGTTGGTGTATATAACCAGAAAAACCAGCGTGGTTAAAATTAGCTTCTCCTTTGAGCTCAGCGCCAATTACCTGAAGAATTTCTGTATGAGAACCGACAGATCCTAACACGCCACTTATTCTACAATCGACTTTTACCGCTATTACTTGATTAAATTTATTGCCCTGACTGCCTACACCAAAAATAGGCTGTGTACGACCTTCAACATCTACAACTATTAATTGCTCAATTTTACCGTTTCGTTTTGATGAGTCACTATGACCAATAAAACCTAAATTATTGAGTCCACCACGAATACCAACAGCAATCATTTGTGAGCAACTGCCTCCTTCGGAGAATGCATAACTCATAACCTCACTATCTTTGATTCTTAATCCAACAAGCCTGTTAACTCTTCCTTCATTACTGCCAATATATGCAAAAGGAGAATTTCCCTCAAGATTCACACCGATTATGTCATTAGCATGGCCATTATGGCTGGCAATATAACCACATATCCATGAACCTTTCAGATTTTCCACAATAATATCATCAACATCTCTCGCAAACAAAAATAAGAAATGAAATATGTTGTCTTTACCATCAATATGTATTCGTGTTCTTTTCCCTTCTTTTCTGTTTCTTTCTGTCAACAAAGAAGCTAAACAACCTGTGTAAACACCCAGCACTAATTTTTCATTTACACTATATTCATTATTTGCTTCTGCTAGAACAAGGCTTGCAATATCACCCTCATTGAACGTTGTTTCATTCAATCTTTTTCTAACCTCTTTATAAAAAGGAATGTATCTTTTTTTATATTCTTCATACATATCACAAACATCATAATCTAACATCTCCACAAGATGTTTTGATGAATATTCTCTGATAAGTTCTTTCTCTACTTCCAATAGCTTGTCTAAAGTATTATTTCTAACTTGAACATCCCTCGCTCCTTCAATTCCATCCAAATCACCAAACAATCCATCTGCCATGCAGTGTTGTCCGTCTGCGATGGAAAGTGATCTGCCTGTAGTGGAAAGTGATTCATCTCTTATATTATGTACCATTTTATTTACCTTGTGTTCTTTTTAATCATTTATAGTGGTGGACTTTAATATTCGTATCCTTTTAGTTAAAGTCCACGAATAGCCAACGAACTGAAACTATTTATCAATATTGTTCAGTTCGTTCAATGTATCAAACACATAAAACTTTATCATTAAAATTTACTGTGTTTGATACATATAGTCACGGTAACTTATATACGATTATTAATGTCCGTGACTATATTTGTCATTTTCTTCTCACTTTGTTTATCGTCTGGCATTTCATTTTCTCTCAAAAATATGTTATAGTAATCGGACGCAAAGCATAAAACTCGTCGGCAATTCTTAAAACTTCTTTGTATGGCTTGTCTTTAAGGCTTCTTGCCAAATCTATTGCTCTCTGAACTCTATTAACATATTGCTCTTCATGATGCTGTTTTCTTGCCTCAGCAACAGATAAAAGCTCCTTGCATAGGATCTCATCACTGACATACGTTGTATCATCGCAAAGCACCTGATTCAAATTTCCATTTTCTTTGCCAGCTAATCTCAAGAAGGTGTGCTTACCTATTTCCGCAAGAATAATCTGATCTACTCTGCCTTTGCTTTGGCACAATTCACTAAGAATATCCATCCCACCGTCAAGATCAGCGCCAATTATTTGTTCAATGTAACCATTAATAGCACAAGCACTGAAAGTAGCATCACCTTTTATATCTACCCCAATTGCCTGTGTTGCGTAACCATTATCAGAAGCTATGCCCTCAAGGGCAGCTGCGCCTTTACAGTTAAGGGCTATTGCTTTGTTAATCCTACCATGATATTTGGCTGCGCCGCAAAGAGTTGCTATTCCATTTATACCACTACAAATTACAGTGTTTGCGCTGCCATAATGACTTCCAACATAAGAGCATATATCATTACCAACAACATTCTCAACAATCAGCGTGTCAACAACCCTGGCAAATGCAAATAACTTCTCGAACCGCATGCCATTACCATTAACATGAATAGTTGTTCTTTTATCTTGCAGAGCATTTCGGTCTGTCAACAAATGAGCCAAACACCCCGTGTACATTCCTATTGCCATGGCTTTTCTCTCTTCAAAATCATTATTCATCCTGCTTATAAGATAATAATTCAGGTCATTTTCATTAAACTTCATGCCATGTAAATTAAGAATCACAAATTTAAAGACATCTAGATAAAACGTCTCTGTTCTTTCAAGATCAGTTAAAGTAGTTATCTCCGGCATTTTCAAATAATATTTGCTGACGAGCTTTTGTTCAACTTCAAGAAGCGTGTCTATTGTAGTCTGGTCTCTGGGTTGAACTTCTCTCGCGTCTTCGATTCCTTCTAATCCTGATAGCAATCCGTCTGTCATTTTATTATCACTTTGTTTATCATCTGTCATTTTAATTTTCATAAATAACTTTGAGGTAAGATGGTTTGAAGGTCAGATGGTTTGATGGTAACGACTTATTTCCGTCGTCTCGTAGTACCTTCAAGCTTTCAAACTTTCAAGCTTTCTTACAGTTTATTATACTCTATACGTCGACAACAAATTCTCCTTTAATGATTTATGCGTCATTTCAATTATATCTTCTCTTGTTTCTGCTTTCCAGATAGTTATGCCTTCATAGATGCCGCTGGTTTTTCCGTCGTAACCCGGCACTTTAATCTCATAGCCGCCTGTATGTAGTATTGTTGGCCTGAATTCTTGGTTGTCGTGAAAGAATTGAAGCAACTCATCTATGTTGCCAATGCCTCCGTCTGTAATGATGACAAAATCAGTCATTCTTTTGGCTTTAAGACCTTTAACATTGACAATTGCATTCTTTCTCTCGTATGCCTTAAGGAATGACCTGTAAATCGGATTTCTTTTTAACTCTTCAATATCAATATTTCTGTCAATTAACAGTCTGCCACCCCACATTCCTTCATCTAAGTCTTTCCTTAATTTTTTCATGTCTAAATCTGTTCCGCCGCCTTTATAGCTGCATAATGCTGCTAATAATTCATTCTCGTCATAGCTATGAACAACATCAGTTGTTTCAGTGTCGAAAATAGCAACACCAACCTCTGAGCCGCTTCTTAAATAGCTCATAATAAAAATTGCTCCTGCAAGAGTGCCATAACATTTATGGCCTAAGTCATTTGGATTCCACATACTTCCAGAAGCATCTTTTCTGATAAGCAATGCTGGGATAATTTCTCTTGTTGGAGGGTAAGGAATTGGCTCAACTCTTCTTGTTTTAGTTAACCCTGGCAAAATTCTTGGGCCTGAAAATCTTGTATCTAAGCCAATTGCTGAATCAGTTGTCCTAAACTCCTTCTTGCCAAAAGGGATATAGACGCGAGAAGGGCTTAGTGATCTTTTTGGCCTTATCATTAATCCAAAATATTTAGCAGCATCTCTGTAAAATTCAACTGTCTCTTTTTTTGCATCTTTTGTATCAACACTACCAGTACCAATCCCTGTGCCTTGTTCAGGTGAGGTTGATTTGTCTTCACCAAGGAAATGCCCCTTTATCTTGTTGTATAAATCAGGCGGCATGTTTTTGAGTAAATCTCTTAATGCACCATTTATCTTTGTTCTTAAATTTGGTGGGAGGTTTTTAACATCTTCTGGAGTGATTAGCTCACCTGCACCGCTTCCCCCTCCTTCACCTAAAATATCAATAATTATTTTGCCTTTGCCCTTGCCTTTTCCTTTGCTCTTCTTCTTTTCTTTTTCGTCTTTATCTTCGTCATCTTTACCTTTTTTGCCATCTTTTTCGTCTTTATTTCCGCCTTCTTTGTCTTCACTGCCATTGCCACCACCCTCACTATCTTCTCCTTCATCATTACCTTCGCCTTCCTCGTCGCCACTCCCACCACCAGCATGACCTTCTAATTCAATCAATGGGGTTATTGCCTCGCCAAATCTGTGCAGTTGAGAATATTGCAAACCATTAATAATATGCTCATTCCTTGTTCCATAATCTTGCGGAGATTTAACACATATATCTGTTAATTCACTTATTGCATGCTCAACTAAAGGCCTTACATTCTTTTTATGCTTGTCAATCTCATCAGCGCTCAAAGGCTCGCCAAGTGCTTCTGCAATTCGTATCACTCTTTTAGCATAAGAAGGAATATATTCTTCATACTCTTTGAGATCAATATCCAAACCAAATTTATACCGCTCATTCAACACAGAGCATATTGCTGCTCTCCAAGGCTCTCTTTCAGATACTTCCCATGACGCAATTAACATCTCCCTCAAATCTTCTCTGCAGTAATCTCTGTCAAGAATCAGTTGATTGTTTACAAAATCAGTGTACAAAGGATATATTGATGCTGCCAATTCTTTAAATTCCTTTTGCGCCATATATGATAAGTACAAAGAAAGGCTTAATTGGAAAGGATGAAGCACATAATGGCCAAACTCGTGTGAAGATAAGCCTTTTGTAATCTTGTCCTCGCTTCTTTTTCCACCCTGTGATAATCTTCTGACAAAAGGAGTATTAATGCCAATGCGCATGGTTAAAAAATTAAATAAAGCAGTGCCTTTGCCAGATACAGGACTTTCTTCTGTGAAAATATCAGGGCCATAAATAGGAGGGCGAGTATATTTTGTCTTAACCTGCTCGAATAAAGCTGGCATTCTTTCTTCTAAAGTTAATTGGGTAGTTTGTTGTTGTACCATTTTAGTTTACCTCATCAATTGTAAATGTATCATTGATTCTGGTTCTGGGTGTAAAGCATAAAGCTGTTCTCCAATATCCAACACCTCTTGATAAGATTTACCTTCAAGGCTTTTTGCTAATGTTAATATTTCATCAAAGTGAGCTTTTCTGAGAATCTTTATACCTCTTCTATTTACTCTTACTGAGTCTTTAATATGATGAAGTGATTTATAAGGATTTTTCGTTTTTGATGGTGGAGGATAAACATTATAATATAACACATCACTGTTACTTAAATCTGAATTTGAAAACAAGCCATCACCTCGACAGTTAAATAATAAGAAATTTCTTGATGAGAAACTGTGATTTGAGAATGCATAGTTTCCATGAAGATTCACACCAACCAACAGGTCTATATTATGTGCACAACCAGTTGTTTCAGTAGAGAAAGTATAATCACCCTCAATTCCATTAATTATTGCCTGCCTAATAATTGCTTGACCTATATTTTCATTAAAAAAGGAGTTGTTTCCAACAACCTTAACACCAATTAGCTGGTCTATGTTAACATCTTTGTGTATATTTCTAAATGCATTGTTTCCTTTTATTCCCACTGCTACTAATTGATTTAATACAAGAGGATATGTTCGGCTGGTATCATTTAAGAACAAGTTATTGCCTTCTATTCCAACTAAAACTAGTTGCGTTATTAAACTCCTATTCTTTCCAAGAATAGTAAATGCATTGTCTCCTTTTATGTTAATACCTATTAATCTGTTAATTTTAGTAACAGCACATACATTTTCAGATTCATAGTCATGATCGCCAATCGCTGAAAAAGCCCCTCTTCCTTCTATAGATTCGCCAATAACCTCATTAATATTACATCCATTAGTTCCAATTCTAGAAAAAGCCCAATTCCCTTTAATGTGCGAGCCAAATATACGGTTGATATTACTATTATAACTGCCAATATTAGAAAATATGAAATTACCCGTTAAGTTTTCTCCATAAATTAGATTGGCAGAGCCTCCAAAACTACCCATAAAAGAACATATATAATCCCCTGAAAAATTAACAATCCTTACTTCATCTACATGGTTTGCGTAACAAAATAAATAATCAAATCTGTTGCCTTTGCCATCTATGTAGAACTGCGTGCTTTTTCCTTGCTCTTTATTTCTTTCTGTCAAAAGTTGCAACAAACAACCTGAATACATTCCGTAAGCTTGCGCTTTAGAAGATTCATAATCATGATTAACACAATAAAAGATAAAATTTTTGAGGTCTTCTTCGTTAAACTGAGCCTCTGATAATCTTTCTTGTGTTAATTCAATGTACATAGCCATATATTTTAGATAATCTTTAATCGTATGATTGTTAATTACTTGTGAATATTTTGCCACCATTTGATTACCTACTTCAATTAGTTTGTCCAGAGTAGTCTGTTCTCTAGCTTGAACATCTCTTGCGTCATCAATTCCATCTAAATCACCAAACAATCCATCTGCCATGCAGTGTGAACTGTCTGTCGTGGAAGGTGAATTTTCTCTTATGTTATGTACCATTTTATTTACCTTGTGTTTTGAATATTTCATCTGTCATTTTATTTATTCTCTCCCAGAAATAGGTTGCTTTTTCCAAAGAATCCATCTGGTGCTTGCGGGCATAAAGCGTAAAGCTGATCTGCTATTTTAAGCACTTCCTGATAAGGTTTGCCCTTCATGCTTCTTGCTAAAGCAATAGTAACACCAACTCTATCCAGTCCAGCAGACCTAAGAAGTTTCCAATATAACTTATTCTCTTTTGGTGTATAATCTATAAAAGAGTTATACGTTTCTTTAGATGCACCACTATTTTCTCTGCGGCAACTTTTAAGAATGTGCTGCGGTGAAACATTCGAGCAAATCACTTCATTATAATTAGCATCTTCTGGTCTTTCTAATTCCAAGTAAGGTCTCAAACGCTCTTTTGTATCACTTAAAATATCTACACCTATTATTTGATTTACACAACCATAATTCACACCAATATCTGTAAAGACAGCTGTTCCAGCAATATCAACACCAATAATTTGATTAGTTTTTCCGCTAGCCCTACCAATAGATGAAAATCCGTTTCTACCCCTGATATCAATACCTATTATTTGTTTTGCTTGTGTACTATAACCTGCTACATTTAATGCCTCAATTCCATTGAGATGTATACCTACTAATCTTCCAATAAAACCCGCCCCTTCAAGATTATCATCACTAACACCCATGCTACTGCAAATATAGTCTCCTGTAAAATTTTCTAACACCAATTCATCAACATGTTTACAAGCATAAAATAAATAATCAAATCTATTCCCATAACCATTAATGTAAACTCTTGTTCGTTTACCTTGCTTCACATTTTTCTCTGTTAAAGACTGCAGCAGAATACCTGTGTATAAACCAAGCGCCTTCCTCGATTCATCTGAGTCATAATCACTGTTAACCATAGTTAAAACTAATGTTTTTAAATCTCTTTCATTAAAATCAATGTTAGATAACTCTTGCCCACATAATTTATTACCAAATATTCTAAGTGCATCTGAACCGTGAAGGGTAAAATTATTTTTGGCTTCTCGTTCACGAACCTCTGACGCAACCTCAGCGACAAATCTTCTTTCTAATTCCAATAACCGCTCTAAATTAGTCGTTGGTCTAGCTTGAGTATCTCTCGCTCCTTCAATTTCTTTTAAATCGCCAAATATTCCGTCTGCCATGCAGTGTATTCCTTCTGTTTTACAAGGTGTTCTGTCGGTCATGTGTTGTACCATTTTATCTCCTCGATAATTCGCAAATTTGTTGTTCAACAGACGAATAAATCCTGTCAAACTCTTTCATACATTTTATCATGTCTTCTCCTTTTCTAAATCTTTTTAGTAAAGCTTGTATTTCGTTTAACTTATATTTCTCCATTCTTTGTTTGTATTCTGGCTCTGGTGGAGAATATACTTCTTGTGCTGAAACACCCATCATTGAATTAAGATAATCTGCCAAGTCTTTTGGCACCTTATTAAACAAAATAGTATTTATTTCATCACCATCTAAAGTACAATATGGTAATGATAAAGAGGAATCTTCTGGTTGAATTCCCGCCTGAATAATTTTTTTGCTGCTGTTTAGATTTATATTATTCAGAAAGATTAAACCAGCAGTCCCAATTCCTAATTTATTTTTCAAGAAATCTTGATTAGAATAGTTGTCAAGAATAAGTAAATTATAAGATGGTGGCATGTCATCTTCTGGAGCAATTAAAATCCTTCCTTTTATATTAGAAAGAATCATTGTGCTGCAGTGTCCATCTTCAAATAGGTTCCGAAAAGGAAAAACTGCTTCCCTAAAACCTGCACATATTATTGTATCTGCTTTTCCCTTGGCACCAATGGTTTTACAAGGGTCTCTGCCGCTAATGTTTCTCATCATAAGCTTACCAATGTTACCATTGTAGCCTATACAACTGCAAATATAATCACTATTAAAATTTTCAAGATATAATTCATGAATATTCTGAGCGAGATGAAATAAATGATCAAACCTTCCTCCTTTGCCGTCGATATGGACGACTGCTTTTTTTCCTTGCTTTTCATAACGCCTAGTTAATAAGTCAAGCAGGAACCCAGTGTAAAGACCTCTTGCTTTAAGAACATCTAATTGGTAATCTGAATCAAAAAGTTTTGAATCAATATAACCTGTTAAATCAGCTTCACTAAAGTCTATATCTGCAAATCTTCTTTCAAATTCAGGGAAAAGCCTTCTAAATATGGGTGACCTCCTAAAAATGCTAGTTTCATCTAATGGTGAGTATTGTAACGCAACAAATATATCTTCTGTGCATGAACCAATAAATTGAGTTTCCATCTCAAGAAGTTTCTCTAATGTAGTTTGACCTCTAGCTTGAACATCTCTTGCTTCATCTATTCCGTTTAATCCGTCAAATATAGGCAATGATGCTGCTAATGGTTGGTTTGGTTTTGATGTTGTTCTGTCTTGTGGTTTGTCGTCTGTCATTTTGTTTCATTTACTTTTAGTTTATCTTTTGTTATTTTTCCCAAATTTTTTTCTGTTATTTTCGTATTTGTTTAGCTAATTTCTGTTTCTCAGCCACTTTTTTCCGCTCACAACATAGGTTATTAATCTCCAAATCAGTTTGTGGGCGAAGCCACCGTCTCATGAAAAATTATTAGTTATTCGTTCTTCGTCATTCGTAACTAAGAACGAAAAACGAATAACAGTTTTATCACAACAAACTGTGACTGCGCCAAATTACTAAACAAATACTTATTTTTTATATACTAAACGTGATTAATTTTCGTACAAATTAATCACATTTGTATATACAAAAGTGCAAAATAATGTTCGATTATTTTGCACTTTTAGTATATATTCATACTTATTGTATAATCTATTGGCCGTAAAGCATAAAGCTGTTCTGCTATTCTAAGGATTTGAGCATAATCACTTTTTGGCAGCTCTTTAACTAGTTCTATTATTTTTATTTCATTTGCTAATTCCCATATCCTTCGATTTTTTCTAAGTAAACCAACACGTCGGTTGCGGCTAAAAGGCTGAGCATCTTCTCCAAAAGGGACAGGTTGAATATTATCATAAATTTCAGAATTAACAGTTCCTTTTTCTTGTGGGTTATTTCTCTTGTTATCTCTTGTGTTATCTCCTATATTACCTCTTGTGTTATCCCCAGCAACATTAGTAAATAATGCTTTGCCTGAAATATCAACTCCAATTATCTGTTTTATATGCCCTTGATATCCAGCAAGATTTGAAAAGGAAGCATTCCCTGTTGCACCAACACAGATTAATTGATCAATAACACCTCTTGCTTGCCCACATCCGTTAAATACATAATCTCCTTTTAATGTTATGCCTAGGACTTGTCTAACAATGTCATCATAAGAACCAATTCCCCGCAAAGAACCTTCTCCTTTAAGGTTTAATCCGCAGACTAAACCAGCTTGTCCACCATTATTAGCAATAGCTTTGCAGATATTATCTCCGTAAAAATTTTCAACAAATAAATCATGTATGTATTTTGCGCCTAAGAATAAATAATCAAACCTGTTACCATTGCCATTAATATAAAATCTAGTTATTTCTCCAGCATGAGCATTTCTCTCTGTTAAAAAATGAAGAAGACATCCTGTAAATAATCCTAAACATTGAGATGTATTTATATCTAAATTATTATTAACATTTGATAAAATAAATGTTCTTAAATCTTCCTCTGTAAAATAAACATCATTTAGCTCTTGCTCTTTAAGTTTTTTGTAAAGTTCATCATAATGATCACGTACTAATTCTGAAGTATCAAAAACTTGTAGTTTCGTTGAGGTTCTTTTTCCAACAAACTCAGGAACAAGTTTAGATGCAGCAGCAGTCAATTTATCTAAGGTAGTAGTATCTCTAGCTTGAACATTTCTAGCTTCATCAATATTTCCTAAATCACCTAACAATCCATCAGCCATGGAAAGTGATTCATTTCTTATGTGGTGTATCATTTTGTTTACAGTCTGTTCTCCAAACATCTATCTATCATTCTCATCTCATTTTTTTTATCTTGTTTATCATATAGCATGTATAACTTTTTTAATAACTCTTTGCAGTCTTCTATAATTGACTTCATAGGCATGTCTTATAGACTCACTTACAATCCAGCTGACTTGTTTTATCCTACTGGTTAAAAAATACATATTATCTGGTCTAAGTAAAGAATTATGTTTGCTGTAACACTCGCTAATCTCATCTGCAAAAGAAAATACTTCTTCTGGTGTTTTTACATCTTCTGGCGTTTTATTCTCCATTGCTAATGCAAGCTCTGTGATTTCACCAAGACCATTCTTTTGTAATATCCTTTTGTATTTTTGGAATGCTGCATCTCCCATCAGTTCAGTTTTATATAGTTCAGTTTTATATTTTTGTGGGGTTAATTCAAAGACTCTACAATCTTCTCTAATTATGATTTTATCTGGCATAACAGTTGGAGCAAGGATTTGCGGCAGTTTATCTTCATCATAAGACACTGTAATTAAATTTCTTAATATTCCACCATGGCTTGCGTATATGTCATGAGGGAAATAGCTAGTAGTATTTTTTTTAAGATTGATAAAGATTGCATTCCCAACATAACCATTGCTATGAGTAATTGAATCCTCGCATGCATATTGACTTGCGTATTGACTAACACACCCATTAACAGATAGAAAATTATCAACTCTCCCCCAACTATTACCAATAGATAATGTTATATGGGGAGAATTTGAATTAATAATAATCAGATTACCAACTCTTCCACTAACGCCACATGCTTCTGCCATATCTCTTAAAGCCATACAATTTAATAGTATTACATTGTCTACATCACCATTAAAAACACCTATTCCAGTGGCTATATCTTTTCCTTTTGCATCTAAGAGTATTACATTTTTTACTCTACCTTTAACAGAACCTACATAACTTGTTAAGTGATTACCCTCTCCTCTAACAATAACATTGTTTGCTTTTCCGCCAAATGAACCCACTAGACTACAAATACCTTCTCCTTTGAAATCATCAACAAATACATCATCAATATCCTTGGCACAATAAAACAAAAAAGGAAAATAACTGCCATCTCCATTAATATAAAACCGTGTCCTTTTGCCTTGTCTTCGGTTTCTTTCTGTAAATAACTGAAGCAAACTACCAGTGTACATTCCTAAAATAATTGACTCAAATAATTCACGCTCAATATTTGAGTTAGTTATGATAAATCCTTTTAATTCATCTTCTGTAATATCAATTCCTTTTAACTCCTGCTCTATTCTTCTATATATATCACAATAACATTTACTGCCATTATCGCATCTATAAGTATAATTTTGGCTATTAAAATGAGGACTCCATTTTGTACGTATTTCTGATTGTAAGTTTCTTTCAATTTTAAGAAGCTTTTCTAGTGTAGTCTCTTCTCTAACTTGAACGTCTCTTGGTCCTTCTATCCCGTCTAAATCCTCAAACAATCCATCAGCCATGGAAAGTGAACTTTTTCTTATGTTGTGTACCATTTTAGTTATCTCATTTTCTCCCGAAACCTCCTTCTGGCACTTTCGGCCTCAATGCGTAAAGCTCGTCAGCGATTTTTAATACCTCCTGATAAGGTTTGCCTGAAAGGCTTCTAGCTAATTCAATAATCCTTCTTTGTTCTTTAGTCGCAGTTTCTCTGCAAATAAACTCATTAGCATCTATATGTTTCACAATATCTTCTGTTATATCACCTATTATTCTGTTAAATACAGTTATTTTTTTATTATAATTATCAAATGGCACGTAACCATTAATATCTATGAGTATAGCATCATGAATATATCCTTGATTACTAAGACTACAAAGATTTGCTCCTCCAACCACACCTACAGCAATTAATTGTTTAATATTACCATTAGAACCAATATGCTTTAAAGATGAATCTTTAATATTGACAGCAATCATCTGGTCTACACCACCATGCGAACCTGCAAAGTCTAAAGTACCACCCCCACTAATATTCCTGCAAAAAACTCTTGTAGAATAAGAAGAGGGTAGATACATGTATATGCTTGTCCAAGCACAAATATCACGTCCATTAAAGTTTTCTACTACTAGCTCATCAAAGAATGAGGTATACATAAATAAATAATTAAATGTTATACCTTTTCCATTAAAATACAGCCTTGTTCTCTTTCCTTGTTTTTGATTTCTTTCAGTAAGAATATGAACCAACACACCCATAAACATTCCTAATGACCTAGAGAAGTTATCACCATAACCCTTATCATTAACAGAAAAGATAAGTTTGGCGATATCATTATTATTAAAATCAATATCTTTAGTTCTTTCAATTGTATTATTGTAAATAAGCCAATAATCGTTATATGTTGGACGAGAACCACTTAAAGGAATACTCCTTTCGAGAACATCTATTTCAACTTCAATTAATCTTTCTAAAACACTTTTTAATCTAGCTTGAGCATCTCTTGGCCCTTCGATATCTTCCAAGCCACCTAACAGTCCGTCTGCCATGGAAAGTGATTCATTTTTTGTGTGGTGTACCATTTTAGTTATCTCATTTTCTCCCGAAAAATCCTTTTGGAACTTCTGGTCTCATTGCATAAAGCTCGTCTGCGATTGCTAAAACTTCTTGGCAAGGTTTGCCTTGCATACTTCTGGCTAAAGCAGCAATCTCTTCAAGATGAGTTTCCCTAACCATTTGTTCATACATTGATTCAGCGCGTGCTCCGCATATTATATGTCCGCAGCGCATATAAGTTGAAATTTTATGAGAATCATGATACCCTAATTCTTTTACTAAGCCTGGTTGCCGTTTAACCAAACCTAATTGTTTTGCTGTTGTACCTGTTCCAATACCATTAAAAATGTGTTTTCCTTTGATATGAGCTCCAAATATCATATCAATATAGCCATCATTGATACCAATATTGCCCATGACTTGGTTTCCTTCAATATAAACACCAATGATCTGATTGATATGTGCATAAGCAGTTCCACTTGAATTTAAAGCTTTATCACCTTTAATTCCGTATCCTATTACTTGGTTAAGTCTGCCACCAGGAGTTCCAACTCTTTCTAGTGCTGCACAACCATCAATATCTATACCTAAAACTTGATTAACCATCCCCTTATCGCTTCCAATAGATGATAATGCTCCGTTTCCTTTTATACCTACTCCTATTATTTGTTCAATACTACCTCTTAACTTTCCAATGGAAGCAAGTACATAATTCCCTGTAATGTTTATACCAATTACTTGGTTTGTGAAGCCGTTAGAACTTATGCCAATACTACGACAGATATTATCCCCTATAAAGTTTTCAACTATTAATCTCTCAATTTCTCTCGCATAAAAGAATAAATAATCAAATCTAATTCCATTGCCATTAATATAAAATACAGTAGGTTTACCTTGAAGTCTGTTTCTCTCTGTAAATAATTGAAGAAGTGCGCCTGTGTATGCTCCTAAAGCCTGTGATTCATTCCATTCGTTATCATTATTTGCTTTGGCCATTACATAAGATTTAATATCATCATCTGTAAAGTGCACATCTTTTAATAACTGTTCTTTTAATTCTGTGTACATTTGATCATATACTTCATATCTATCAAAATTAGTGATGTCATCGAACCTCTTAAACTCACAAGCATATTTTCTAACAAGTATTTCTCCTGTTTCCAAAAGTTTTTCTAGTGTAGTCTCTTCTCTAGCTTGAGCATCTCTTGGCTCTTCAATTTCTTCTAAATTATTAAATATTCCTTTTGTCATTTTCCACATAATTTTGATAATTGCTTGCCGCATATACTAAAAGTGATTAATTTTCAAACAAATTAATCACTTTTGTATATACAAAAGTGCAAAATAATGTTCGATTATTTTGCACTTTTAGTATATTTTTCAGCACTTCTAACTTCTGCTATATCCCCACGAAAACACAGGCCTTAATGCATAAATTTGGTCTGCAATTTTGATAACTTCCTGATACGGCTTGTCTTTTAGGCTTCTGACTAACGCAATTGTGGTTTCAATTCTTTCTGCCTGAAAAGGTGAATGAGTTGCTCTTACCTGCTCTCTGTCTATAACTTCTCTGCAAATTCCACTGTCCATAAGATTTAAATTCATAATGTCTGAAGCTTTTTTTATTTCCTGTATTATTAAGTGTACCACTCCCATTAATATCAACAGCTAATATCTGATTAACAGCACCAGCACCATCATCTAAAGTACAAATCTCACTAAGATTATCACTGGCATCTGTGATACCCACACCTATAATCTGCTCAACAAAACCATAAGTTTTTGCACAGTTGCTGAGAGAAGCATTTCCTTTTAAACTGATACCAAGCACTTGTGAAACATAACCTCTATCACTGCCAGAAGACATTAAAGTAGCAGAGCCTTCAACATCAATGGCAATTGCTTTATTGACTCTACCATTATAACTGCCAACACTTAAAAGGCAACTATACCCATTTATTCCATTGCAAACAAGAGTATCAGCTCTCCCGCCAAAATTACCGACATGAGCAAGTATTTCATCGCCTTTAAAATTTTCTAAAATTACTGTATCTAAAACTCTTGCAAAATAAAACAAGTAATCAAATGCATACCCCTCGCCGTCTAAGTGGATTGTTGTTCTTTTTCCCTGCAGAGCATTTCTTTCAGTAAGAAGCTGAGCCAAGCAGCCAGAATATATGCCTAAGACTTTCGCTTGTTTTCCAACTAAATCATGACTTGCTTTTGCTCTTACAAATGTGGCAATATCCTGCTCGTCAAAATTAATGTTTGATGCTGCAAGCATTACTTCATTGTAAACTTTAGAGTAAAAACCATCCATACGCTCTAATTCATCTAAAACATCAGGATCAGGCATTTCTTTAGAATGTTTATCAACAATTTTATCTCCAGTGTCAACAAGTCTTTCAATAAGAGCAGGATTTCTAATTTGAACATTTCTTGGCCCTTCAATACCTTTCAAATCATCAAATATCTCGTCTGTCATTTTGTTTTCCTTTCATTTACTCTTTTGTCTTCCTTTCATTTGCTCTTTTGTTTAGCATTGATTTGCTTTGTTTACCATTTGTTTGCTCTTTTGTTTTCATTTCACTTACTCTTTTGTTTAGCATTGATTTACTTTGTTTTCTTTCGTTTGCTATTTTGTTTTTCATTGATTTGCTTTATTCATTCTTCACTTGCTTCATTTTTTCTACACAATTGAGATTTACCCAAAAGGATTATGCAGTTAGGACTACAATTTGGTTTACAGGTGCTCTTAATTCCGTCACAGTGCCCAGCATATAAAGGATATCCTGATAGCTTTTTCCCTCTAAAGCCTTTGCTGCGTCAATAACTTCCTGCAGCTTTTTCTCTTTTGCTATGTTGTTATATCTCTCCATAGCTATGTCACCAAAAATAGGAGTTTTCATAGATACATATCTCGCAGCAAAATAGCGAAAATGCAGCGATTCCATAAATCCAAATTTTCCTCCAATGAACATCCTGCTTACTTTTGCTTTATAACCCACCCATTTATAAGTGAATCCAACCTTGCCTTCATTGTTAATAAGCAATAAATCACCAATATTGCCGCAACCAGCTAAATTATAATCACCTTTGCAGTTCATTAAGATTAAGTTTTCTATATGGCCGTCATAAGCACCAGCTCCTCCTGCAGCACAATTACCTTCATTATCCATAATCAAAACAGTATCTGCCTGTCCATGTGATTTTGCAACTTCCTCTGCTGCAAGTTTACCTTTATTATTGAGAATAATTAAATAATTTACCTTCCCTTGTTGCTGCGCACAATACTTTGCTGCCTCGTCTCCCTCATTGTTTAAGATGATTACTTTATTTGCACGTCCTTGGCCCCAAGCTATACTTTTTGCAGCTTCATTGCCCCTATTGTTTATAATTATCACATTGCCAACTCTGCCGAGAACTCCGCCAATCGATGACGCTGTTTCATCACCTTCCTGATTTATGACAACAACATTACCAGCTACTCACCAGCTACTCCTGAATTTGAGCCAACATTATATGCAGCACCTTTACCCTTATTGTCAATCATACACAAATTATCTAATCTCCCTAACCAACTTCCAGCTCCAGACGCAAGATGCTCCCCTCTGCAGTTTTGTATGACTAATGAAGTAATTCTGCCACCCAAAGTTCCTGCAAGACTGCAGATATAATCGCCTTCAAAATTATCTATAACCAGCTCATCAGCTTCTTTCACGCCATAAAATAAATAATCAAATCTGTTCCCATTACCGTTAACATAAATCTTTGTAGAGGTTCCCTTTACCTTGTTTCTCTGCGTCAGTATTGTAACTAAATTGCCAGTAAAATAACCTAATGCCATAGAAGCATGATACTGATATTCATTGTTAGAGATTGCAGAAACAAAAGCAGATATATCGCTTTCAGTAAGTTCCACGTCAGCCAATTCTGTTTCCTTTAATCTGGTGTAGAGCTGTGAACAAACAAGTTCAAGATAATCATCTCGTTTAGCGTCTTGAAAGCCGTCATCATAAGGAGCATTTAACAGCAATGATGCAAACTCAGGAACAATTCTGCGCTCAATCTCTAAAAGTTTCTCGAGTGTAGTCTGTGGCCTAGCTTGAACATCTCTCGCTTCATCAATACCTTTCAATTCATCAAATATAGGCAATGATGCTGCTGATGGTTGGGTTGGTTTTGATGTTATCTCGCATTGTGTTTCTGATATTTGTAGTGTTTTGTCTGTCATTTTATCGTCTCTTATTTTATCTTAATCTCCATTCTATTATCCCTTTAAGTTTGCTTAGTCTATCAACTATACTTGTGATTTCATAATGAGTCTTTCCATCAAATTGAGCTGCTAATTGCTCTGGCTTTAGATAATCAGGATGTTGTGTATATTGTCTTCCATCGCCGCCATAAACAATTGAATAAACTCTTCGTGCAATGCTGGGTGGAACGTATTTAAGACAAATAAATTTCTCCACTCCTTCTTCAAAACCACAACTATGACTAAATAAGTTCTCCATATTCATTCCCAATATTGTTATTTGTTTAACACCAAGATTTGCAAGACTTTCATCCCCGTTATCATAAACACCTACAGCAAATAATTCGTTTACCTCACCATAAAAACCAACTCCTGTAAAAAGGGATTTTCCAGATAAACCTAATCCTATCACTTGATTAACAGAAGAGGTATGGTAAAATGTATGTGAACCCTCAATACCTATACCTACGATTTGACTCTCAGTTTTATCTGATCCATCACAATAACATAAAGGTGAATCTCCTTTGATTCCAATACCAATGATCCTTTTAACACCATAAATATTATTAAGGATGTCATCTCCAGAAAACCTTTGTACAATTATCTCATCTAATCCATTAACCCCTATAAATAAATAATCAAATCGATTTCCATGACCATTAATATGAAACTTAGTTTCCTTTCCTTCTCTTTTATTTCTCTCTGCAAGCAGAGTCAATAAACATCCAGAGTATATACCTAACGCTACACGATGATCAATTGAAGGCATTTCAATGTTAGATGTTGCAAGAACAAACTCTTTAATATCCTGTTCAGTTAAAGAGGTTTCTTTTAGCTCTTTTATCAATGTAGAAAATATCCTATTTGAATAATTTTTTGCACAGAACCATAACTGTTTTGACGGATAGTTACTGTGATCTATATCACCTAATCTTTCTGGTGGAGAAGCAGTGAATACTTCTGAAAGCTCCAAAAGTTTGTCCAGTGCAGTCTTTTCTCTAACCTGAACATCTCTTGCGTCATCAATACCTTTCACTCCATCAAATATAGGCAATGATGCTGCTGGTGGTTGGTTTGGTTTTGAGCTTGAGTCTGGTTCGTCTTTCATTTTACAACACCTTCTGTAAAACATCTTCCGCAAGTATATCTCAAAGCATAAAGCTCGTCTGCGATTGCCAACACTTCGTGGTAAGGTTTGCCTTTTAGGCTTCTGACTAATCCAATTACCATTTCAATCCTCTCTGCTTCATCTTCTTTGTAGGTTTCTCTTACTTTTTTTCCGTCGATATGCTCTTTACAAGAAGTGATTACGCTGTCAGAAATATTATCATAGATTATTTGGTCTAATTCATCATAAAAATTCATGGATTTTAAAGTATCATTTCCATTAATATCAACAGCGATGATTTGATGAATTTTGCCAACCCCCAAAATACCTAAAAAAGTACCAATACCATCAACTCCTACTCCAATTATTTGATCAATATAACCATTTCCAGTTGCGCAGGAAGATAAAGTAGAATGACCTTTTATATTAATCTCAATTATTTGTAATACTTGACCACTATGAGCACCACACCCAGATAAAGTTTGCTCACATTCTGCGACATTAATTGCTATTACTTTATTAAGACGGCCATGATAATTCCCACAGAAATTAAGAAGATAATTTCCATTAATTCCACTGCAAACAAGAGTATCAGCTCTCCCGCCAAAACTGCCAGCATATGCGAGTATTTCTTCACCATTAAAATTTTCCAAAATAACTGTGTCTAAAACTCTTGCAAAATAAAACAAGTAATCAAATCTAAATCTATCATTTAAATTATCACCTATATGTCCGTCTAAATGAATAATTGTTCTTTTTCCCTGCAAGGCATTTCTCTCTGTTAGAAGCTGAGCCAAACAGCCAGAATATATGCCTAAAACTTGCGCTTGTTTTCCAACTAAATCATGACTTGCTTTTGCTCTTACAAATGAGGCAATATCCTGCTCGTCAAAATTAATATCCCTTGTTCTTTGAAGCACATCCAAATATAATCTTGTATAAAAACTATCCATAAGTTTTATTTCTGATGCATCATAATGGTTAGGCATTTCTTTAGAATGTTTATCTACAATCTTGTCTCCGATGTCAAGAAGCCTTTCAAGAACAGTGAGAGGTCTAGTTTGAACGCTTCTCGCATCATCAATAGTTTCAAGTCCTGAAAGCAAGGTTTTGTCAGTCATACCTCACCTTACTACATCTTTCTCAACAATGAGACTGCAAGACCTTCTAACACAGACCTTGCTAATGGATGATCTGCTGTTCTTAGGATTCTCAAGGCTTCTCTTGTTGATTGATCTGCTGCATCCAATTTTTCTTGCCCTGCAATTAATTTGATTGCTTTTCTTAATTCATTAAAGCTCGGATTTTCATTTTCTTCTGGCCCTTTGAAATCAGAATAATTCTTCCATGCATCCTCAGCAATTCTTCTTGCGACCTCAAACTTTACAGGCAGGTTTCTTGTATTGTTTTGAACATCCTGGAAAAATCTTGTTTCTGGCTTTAATCTGTGCGCAGCAGTATAAACAAATGCTGCTCTTAATTCATCAACACCAACCTGAGAAACTCCAAAGTACCACGCAAGTGCCTTGCTAATCTCTGTCCAGTCTTTAAGAAATCTTCCTGCAAGACCTTCTTTTAATTTTGTTGAAAGATATGGTGCATCATGGCTGTCGTCAGAAGCAGTATCCTCATATCTTAATCTTCCGAATTTTCTGCTGTGCGTCATCTCACCAAGCAAAGAGTAGAAAAACAAGTTTGCCTCTGGCGCAAAAGGAACTGCATTAATTTCCTCTCTGATTTTTGCCATAAATCCATTTGCAAGGAAAGGTATTTTTCTGTCCTGATATGCTTTCAGCGTTGTTCCTTGCAATTTAGCAATTTCCTGTTTAATTAAGTCTGGCTCATTTTTGTGCGTTTTATAGAACACCATCAGTTTATCAACAGCTTCTAAAAGTCCTAACTGCGTCTTTATCTTCTCCTCTGCTTTCCTGACTAATTCAGCATGAGCCAAAGGATTGTAATGAGCTGGCTCTAACACAACAGAATAGTTGTCTAACAAATTTTCGTTTAATGGAAATGTACCGCCATAAGCTTCTGGATTCACAGCAGAAACAACAACCTGATTACCAATAATAAAAGCGTGGTTTCCTGCATAGCTCCAAACACCTGTAGCAATACCTTCTCTGATTCTGTTCTGCTCTAATTCTGAGAATCTGTTTAACTCGTCTATTAATACAAACGGCGCAAAAAATGAGAGATATAAATAAGCGACATCATTGCCTCTTGCTAATTCAGCTAAATCGTGTGTTGCATAAATCTCGTTGACAGTAGCTCCAGGTGTTCCGGCAACTCTTTTTCTGTCAAGAAATTCATAAGGCATCTGAAATAATAAAGAGCCAACAACTGAGGCTAATTTTGTCTTGCCTGTGCCTGAGCCACCTTCCATAAGAGTATTATTACCTAAGCAAGAATTTAATAACAGCATTGTAGTTGTAACAGGAACAATCTTTGGGCTTACGTTTCCTGCAATAATATCATCTAATCTGTCAACAGCATCTGTATGCGGCTCATAAA
>JAGVYH010000055.1 GCA_018303325.1 Candidatus Woesearchaeota archaeon | reverse complement strand
AGATGAAAAACAAGTTATGCATACTCCTTTTATATCCTCTTCATTCATAGTTTCAACAATTTTCTTTGCAATCATTATATCTTGATAATACTCTTCTGCCGGAATAGACACTACAAATTCAGATAGTTTAATTTCTTTATTTTCTTTCTTTATTTTTATTTGATGTGTTGTTATTATAGTAAGTTTATCCTGACTTAACATTCCTTTGGAAGAGGGTTCATCAAAAGAAATATCATAGCCTTGATTTTTAAAATTATTAAAATCATCTAAACAAAGGTACAACATAGTATCTACATAACTGGCAATCTCTCCTGCAAATGTTTCAAGAGAAGGAATTAATATTTCGTTATTATTATAATAATACGCCACATTCTCATATAAATCAGTAGTGGACTTATTATCAGCATTATCTGGCAAAATAAAATATCCGCTTTGTCTGCTGTTTTCAAGAATCCCCTCTTTAGCAGTTGAACTAATGCATGAGGTTATATAAGCTTCAATCGGAGCACTTAATTCACTTTCTCCCCGCATTTTTTGTTGTTCTATTCCACTCTGTTTTAATCCCAGCAAAGAACTTGTATACGAAAAAATAATTAACATACCTAAAAGAACAATACCAACAATAATAAATACAGTTATCTGCCCTCTTTTTGACATTTTTCTTAACCTTATTATTTGTATTATCTTATTTCAATTCGTGATCGTTCCATCTCTCTTTTAATATTACTCAACTTTTCCTTGTTTTCAAAGTTCATATCATCTAATAATTCATGAATTTTAGTTATATTGTTTATCTCTTCCAATAACAGGCTTAGTTTTTGGTTGTTTATCCCAATCTCCTGCATTATATTTTCTTTTTGTAGTTTAGTTAGTTTTGTTATCCTTTTTTTAGATGTTTTTTTTGAGTCTGACCTATTTAACATATTATTTAGTTTTTTTAGTTTTCTTTTTTCAGCATTAAGCAGTCTTAAATTAAGCTTTAATTTCGATTCAAACCTGTTTTTGTAGTTAAGAATAAGATTCATCTTTACATCCAGTTCATTTATATCGCCAGTATAAGTTGTTCTATTGTACTGTGCAACTGCCTGAAGAAATCTTATAATATTATATCTGCTTCCATGTGTTGAGATTTCAACAATATTATCCTTTAATGTGCTCTCTTTTTCCATTTTTATTAATTATAATTTTTATTGATTTTTTATTAATTAAATATTGCAATATCCTAAAATTTCAATTTTTGTATTTGTTTAGTTGATGTCCTTTTTCTTAGTAGTCTTAACTTCTTTTTCCCGCTCTCAATCAGTTTGTGGGCGCAGCCACCGTCTTATTAAAAATTATTAGTTATTCATTCTTCGTTTTTAGTTACGAATAACTGTTTTATCCTAGTGAACGTGTTGGACATGCCAGGAACTAAACAAATACCACTTTTTTAATACTACATCTTCAACTCTTCCTTTTTTCTTGAAAATCTTGCTGGTCTTTGTTGTGATGGTTGTTGTCTTGCCTGAAATTGTGTTTGTGATGGTTGCTGCATTCTTTGCTGTGGAAATTGTGGCGCAGATGGTCCAAGCAACGGCGGAACCATTTTAGCTAACTGGTCCAATTGCTCTGCTGAAAATTGTGTTGGTGAAGGTGACAATTCATTTGGAAACGCACTGCCAAAACCAGAGGATGAAGCTCGTGCAGAACCAAATTGCATAGGCTGCGCTGGTTTTTGCGCAGGTGCTTGTTGACCAAATGATGCAGACGAGATTGGCGCGCCTGTTGAGGTTGGTATTGGCATCATTTCAGGCGGCATTGGAATTTCCTCATCTGATTGTGCTATGGGTGCTCCGCTTCTTGCCTCGCTTCTGTTTATCTCACTTATTTCTCTGCTTATTTCATCTTTTTCAAACGAACCGAAAGGTTCTGCTGATTCAGAATCTACTGAGTATTTAGACTCCCTAAATTCAGGAGGCGGTGCAGGTATAGACGGTGCTTCTATGTCTTCTGTTCATTTTCAATGCGCTTAATGTCCTCCACCTGTGCTGTTTCAACTTGTTTCATCTCATTAACAGCGTCTAAAACAGCGAGAATACCCTGCGCAATCTTTTCATTCTCGTCAAACAGTTTTTTAAGCTTTGATTGTATTGGATCAGGTTTCTGCATAAGTTCTGCAGCTAGCCTGAACAAGGAATTCATTTCTGTAATATTTTCATTCAGCTTTTGAATAGAATTAAATAATATTTCAGGCTGGAATTCTTTGAAGTGGGAAATATCTTTTCTTATTTCAGTTTTTGCCCCGCCTAACTCACTTGTTACTGTGTTTACTATTGTCTGTCTTTCTTTTGCCAAACCTTCTTCTAACTCTTTTTTGAGTTTAGTATGCATTTCTAAAGCATTTATTCCCCTTTCCTTTTCTTTTTTCATTGCCTCATTTATTCTTTCCTTTTCTCTTCTTAACTGTTCCATCTCCTTTTCTTTCTGTGTTTTCAGCAATTTATTTAGGCTCTCTTTTAACTTCATGACCTCTTTTGTCAGTTTTTTGAGTTCAGCCGAAGATGCAGCAGATATTTTTATTTTCTTGCCAACCTTTGCAGGCTGTTTTATAATTCTCTTTATTTTTGTTGTTTTAATTATTTTTAAGTTTTGCGGTTTTTTGATTTTTTCAGGCATTTTTATCACATCTTTTTGTTTATTTTTTGAATTAGTTGGTTTTAAGTTCAATTTAATTGATTGTAATTTTGGTTTAACTGGTGATGGTGTTGTTTTTTGGGTTTTAGTTTTTTCAGTTATACTCTCAATTGTTTCCACTGTTGTTTCTGCTTCTTCCTTTACTACTTCTTCTTTATTTTCTTCAACTACTTCAGAGTTTTCTTCTTTTTCCTCTTGTTCTTCTGATTCAACATGCTCTATTTCTTCATGTTCTTCTTCATCCTTTTCAGTATCTTCTTCACTTCTTTTTTCTTTTACATCATCATCTTCATCATCTTTTTCTTCACTTTCATCTTGTTCTTCTGATTCACGGTGATCAGTTTCTTCATTTTTAGAATCTTCATCTTCGTCTTTTTCTTCCTCTACATCTTCATGCTCCTCTTCTCTGTCTTCTGTTTCATCATGCTCAGTGTTTTCTCTATCTTCTTCACTATCATTATGCTCATCTTCATGCTTTTCTTTGTCTTTAGAACCCTCTTTCTTTCTTATTTCAAAAGCCTTTTGCCTTTCTTTCTCCATTTCCTTCAGAATACTGTCAAAATCCATGATTAGCCTCTTTTGTGTTAGTTTGTTTTATATAATTTTTTAATATTATTAACTTATCCCTATGTAATTTATAAAAATTATGATTTTATTTGAATTTTGCTTAACCAGTCCCAAAAATAATCTTATTCACATAAGGATAATTATCACTTATTCCTCCTGTACCTGTAATATTTGTTTGTGGTGAATCGCAAAAACCATCGCTGTTATCATCAATGCATCCATCCCCTATTTCATCATAATCAGTCCAATAATTGCCTAGGTTATTTATATCAATTAAGCTTGTTGCTTCATCATTATATGCTTGTCCTTCTATCCCACCATTATTATTATAAATAAAATTGTTTCTCCATATTTTAGTATTCAAAGAATTACTATTTACATAAATAGCATAGTCTGTATTTTCTTCAAAATGGTTCTCTGTTATATTAACATAAGAAACTGCATAGTTTGCATAAATATAAAGACCATATTGATTATTAAAAGAGAAATTATTGTGTTTTATAGTAATATTACGAACATCACCATATAGATGTATCCCTTTGGAGTTAATACTAGTGAATGTTGAATTAAATATATTTGAGTAATCAGAATCAAATATATATATGCCCTCATCAAAGTTTTGGATAGTGCAATTTTTGATTGTAATCCCATTAGAAGACATGATTATTAATCCTGTTTGGTATGTATCAAGACCATCCAATATTACATCATGACAATGGAGAGTTACATTATCTTTACTAAAAGCGACAGTTTGTTCACTATATGGACCACTTTCTTTGGAAATATTAACTTGTCTTCCGAAATTTGTATTTCTTATCCCTTCACCAAGATTATTCAAAACCACATTAGCATCCCAATCAATTATTTTTTCCACATTTTTATTAACTACAAGTGTTCCATTGGGGATAGGTCCACAATCTTTAGATGGCATATTTAAGATATTTGTGCCATGATAATTTCCAACTTCCTCACACAAACTTGTACTTATTCCTTTGTCATTTACACCTTTTGTATTGTAATAATTAGGCGCAGAAAAAGTATTTCTCCCTATTTTATTTTCATTACTTGTAACGTCGCCTATTTCAACACCTTCTTGTCCATTATCTGTAAAGCTATTATTTATAATCTCATTATAATCACTACTAGTTGTATAAACGCCTTCTAAATCATTTGAATAGAAAGTATTATTATGAATTAAATTATAATTAGTTCCATTGAGATATAGTCCACTATCATAATTCTGTACGGTACAATTTCTAATTAAATTGTGTCCTTCTCCCCTAAAATATATTAGTTTACCATCATCTCTACCGTCAAATGTATTTTTATTACAATCTAAATAAATATTATCTCTTACTGTATTTGTATCATTATTATAGTAAGGTCCACTATTCACTAATACAATAATTTTGTTATATGAACTGTTATATGTGTTATAAAATGCTTCTTGAAGATTGATATATGTTGCTACAACTCCACCCCATGTAAAATTATTCCTTTCTGATTTTTTGTATACTTTAACATTTCCATTGGGGGTGGGACCACAATCTTGCCATGGGACATTAGTATAAGGCACTTTTTCACTATAATAATTACCATAATTATTGTTTATGCATAAATTAGTATTAACCCCTTCATTTTTTGTACCATCATTATTATTTCCTAAGAAGAAGTTACTATATACATTGTTGTTTTGACCGAGATTAGTAATATACACACCACCATTTGTATTGTTATAAAAAGTATTATTAGTTACATTATTTTCATCACCATTCAAATAAATACCATAATAAGAGCTAGATGAAATAGATGTGTTAGCCACAGAATTATTGTGTGAACCACCATCAAAATAGATACCATGAAGTTGTCTTATGAAGGTACAATTCTTAATAATCCAACCTTTCTCTGAGTTGAAATTAACACCAATTTCTCCATTAGCTCTACCATCAAAGATAGTACCATTACAATTTAATGTAATATTATCTCTTATAGTATCACTATCATTTGAATAATAAGTTCCCGAATAATGTGCTACATTTATTGTTCTATTTGTTTGAGTATTATAAATAGCTTCCCTCAAGTTATTATATGTTGCTGTTGCGCCACCCCATGACCAATTATATATATCAGATTTATCATAAAGAGTTATATTTGCATGTGGTGTTGGTCCACAATCGTCAGAAGAAACCCTCACATATCCCACACTAAAATCATAATAATTTCCATATACTCCTTCTTTACAAAAAAGAGATGATGTCCCTATATTATAAATGCCATCCTTATGGGTAGTGTTGCCAAAAAAGAGATTTTTCCACATTAAATTCTTATCAGAACTTGTGGTTATAATATTAATTCCTTTTTCATTTTCTTTAAAAGTGTTATTAGTTATATTTGTTTCATCACTTGTATTAATATAAATTCCACTTAATTCATTTGAATAAAAACTATTATTCTCAAATGTAAAGTTGTTAGATTGATAAAGGTATGCTCCATAATTATAATCAGAGAATGTACAACCTGTTATTGTAATATTATCTTGCCAATTGGAAAGTAACCCAATACCATTATGCGAACCATTGATCCATGTTCCACCACATCTAATTATTATATCATCAAATGTTGGAATTAAAATACCTTTGTCTCCATTATCAGTAATATTATAAACTCCAGAACAGAGGTAAATGTTTGAACCAATGAACATATTATCATATGGCTCATAACAAACTTCTAAAATAGTTAATGTATTACTTAATATTATTCCGCCAGTGTCGTTACCATCATATGGCGTAACCTCCGCTTGCCATACATCCCCTACTTTTGTTTCTTGACTAACAAAAGTATCATAAGGTGTTGTTGGTTCTGCTGCTGTAATATCCATGTAAATTTTATTAATTTGTTCAGGTGAGAGTGATCTGTTATAAATTTTTATCTCATCAATTATTCCATTAAATTGATTATTTCCGTTTTCATCTTGACCAATATAAATGTCATAATTACTTGCTACTGGAGAAGAAGGCTCATAATCAAAAGCAAGTTCTGTTCCATTTATAAATAACTTTTTATCTGTTCCGTCCCACCTTGCAATAATATGTGTTAAAACATTTGTTTGAATACCGAACCTGTAACCAACTTCTACCCATTCAGTTGAATTCCAGAAGCCAAACACTATTCCATCTGTGCTGTTTATAGCAATATAATATGCTTCAGGTTTTTTAATAATATATTCTGTATCATCTACTCCGCCTGTCCAGTTCAACCATATTTCAATAGAATAGTTATTAACAACATCTAAAGTATTACTATCTTGTATAGTAATAGCATCATTTGCATCTGTAAACTCAAAGCTGCCATTAATTATTCCTTTGTTCAGATAATGGGGTTTATCAATAAATTTTCCATCATTATGATAACCGCTAAAATCATATGTCCAATTATAATTACCATTAACTTTAGATGAAATTAATGGTAAATTTAATACTGTGACTGGTATACCATTTACTTTCCAGTTTGTGATGTTTTCTATTGGATCATTATCTATATCAAAAGAATTTTTAGGGTAAACAATCAAACTTTCATTTGACATATTAGTTCCAAAAGTAGAATTAAGTACAATTTCGCTTGTAGTAAATATTGGTGGTGTATTAAGAATAATCACATTTTCTGAAGTTACCCATCCACTTTCTTGAGTAGTTGCTTGACTATATGCATTTGCAGAACATTTCCATCCTTCATCTTTGGTTGTATCAATAGCTTCTATATCCCCTACATCTGTTGTATGTGCTATTATACCGCTAACTACGGGTATATCATTTTCATTATCCTGACTCCATGGTTCATTGTTCTTATACCAAGTCACATCTACAACAATTGGTTCTGGCCCACTTACCATAAACATACAGTCCAAAATATCATCAGTATAAGAATTAGAAGGATTAACATTAATACTAATTATAATTACAGGACAACCACAATCAGGATCAGCACAGTCTATTTTTTCATCATTATCGTTATCCAAAGTATCTGTACACGAATTAGTACAAGCAGTTTGTCCATTTGTACAAACTGAAGTGTAGCTAGTTCCTTCAACATTTGATGCATAATTACATACAGGCGTAGAAGAAGAATAATCACAACTGCCTGAACCATCACAAAATCCTAGACTTGGAACTTTTAAATCTCCTAATCCATATTTATTATCTCCTCCAGCCGAGTCAGAACATAGATAAGATGTACTGCATTGTGTTGATGTACCGTAATTACTGCAAGTTCCCAATGTTGTTCCCGTACAAGAACCTGCATCAATATATTTACAACTCCCACAGGTATATTTTACTTTATCATTTGGCTGAGATGCACAAGCAGAAGCAGTGTTTGGCTGTTTGCATGCACCAAAACCATTACATCTGTTTGTCTCTAAGTCTTGTTTATTAAAGCAATTTTCTACACTTGTTGGACCTTGTTGACCTGCTTTTTCATACCATAAATTACAATCAATTGTTCCACATGCACCGTCATCAGATGGTGTACCTGAACAAGTGTTACTGCTACAAATTTTACAAAGACCACATTTCATGTTGTTGCAATCTAGGTCAGCACAATCTAATTGTCCATCATCGTCATTATCTATACCATCTGTGCAATCTTCAGGAATGTTTTCATTTATACTTGGATTGGTATCATCTGT
>JAGVYH010000022.1 GCA_018303325.1 Candidatus Woesearchaeota archaeon | reverse complement strand
CAGATAGCATACCAATTCACAAGCACAGGCGAGCTTTTTAAGAAGGATGTTTCTATAAAAGGCGGTTTAATAATAACTATTCCTACTGAAAATTATGCTGATTTTAACATAAAAGAATTGGCTAATACTTTAAAAGAGTTATATTCATACTCTATTGATGTTGAAGAGGTTAGAACTGGAACAGAACAAATAGCATTAGTTATTAAGGCAGATTCAACAGATAAGAGTGAAACCGATACCTTAATTCAAACTTTGAGTGAGAAAACAAGTATTAATTCTAAGGAATTTAATATTGAAATGACAGGCTCAAGTTTAGGAAAAAGCTTCTTCAGAGATTTATTGTATGCAATTCTTATGGCATTTGTATTTATGGGGATAGTTGTATTTATTTATCTAAGAACACCTATCCCAAGCATTGCAGTCATTGTTTGCGCATTTAGTGATATGGTAGGAACTCTCGCAGTTGTAAATCTAATGGGCATGGAACTAAGCTCAGCAGGCATTATTGGTTTCTTATTATTAATTGGTTACAGTGTAGATACAGACATGCTGCTAACAATAAGAGTGCTAAAGAGAAAAGAAGGCACATATATGGAAAGAATATTTGATTCACTAAGCACAGGCATGGGAATGACACTAACTACACTTGCAGCTGTTATTGTAAGTTTGTTTGTTTCAAAATCAGCAGTTATAACAGAAATCATGACAATATTATTAATTGGCTTAATATTTGATATGTTTTATACATGGATACAAAACGTGGCAATATTAAGATTATTTATAGAGCATAAAGAGAAAAAAGAGAGAGAAGCAGCGAGTAACACAAGAGGTTAAGAGCAGGAAAAATGGCCGACAGCAAAATTAAAGAAATATTAAAGAAAGGCAGAATTATCCTTCTAATTATATTACTCTTGTTTGCATTAATTTCTATTCATCCTAATCCTTGGAATGAAGGTGTGGCAATAAGAAGTGTTGCAAAAAACAGCGCAGCATATACCGCAGGTATTTCAAGCCCATTAGGCACAGACAAACCCATGTTTAGAGAAGTCATTAAAAAGATTAACGGCAAAACAATCAAAGATGTAGATGATTATAAAGAGATTATCAAAACATTTCAAGCAGATGATTTAATAAGCATTGAAACAGCCTCTAATTTTGAAAAACAGGGTGAGAAAAGAAAATTCTCATTTTTCAAGAACAAAAAAGAATATACATTAACAGTAAAACCACTTTTAAAGATAACCTTGCTTAATGAAACAGAAGAAAAGCTAATCAATAAAACAATTGAAGTAAATGAAACAGCTGAAGATGGTTCAATAACTACTGTTGAAAAAACAATAGAAGAAAAAATTATCGTGCCAAAAACAACTGAAGAAGTTATAGGTGTGGAAGATATTGGCTTAACTGTATATGAAGCGCCAACAACAAACCTGAAAAAAGGACTTGATTTAGAAGGCGGAACAAGGGTTCTTTTAGAGCCAGAAACAGTTATCAGCGGCGAGGACATGGATATTGTCATCTCAAACCTAAGGCAAAGATTAAATGTTTATGGATTAAGTGATATTATTATAAGAGAAGCAGGAGAATTTTTATCAGACAAGAAATATATTATTGTAGAGGTTGCAGGCGCAACTGAAGATGATGTTAAAGAGCTAATAGGCAAACAGGGCAAATTTGAGGCAAAGATAAAGAATGTTACTGTGTTTAAAGGCGGCCAGGATATAAAAAGTGTATGCAGAACCCCTGATTGCAGTTTTCCAGTTGATCCCAGAAGGCCATGCGGCCAAATTGCAGCACAGCAATATCAGTGCAGTTTTTCATTTGCCATCACCCTTAGCCAAGAATCTGCGCAAAAACAGGCAGATGAAACAAAGAATTTAAATGTTGTAACTGGCTCTGAAGGGGAAAGTTATTTGTCAGAGAATATTGATTTTTATCTTGACGACGAGCTTGTTGACAGCTTAAAGATTGGCTCTGAGCTGAAAGGAAAAGCTGAGACACAAATAGCAATTAGTGGTCCAGGCTCAGGTATAACAAAACAGGAAGCTATACAAGACTCTGCAAAAAATATGAAACGCTTGCAGACAATACTTATTACTGGAAGCCTGCCTGTAAAACTAAACATTGCAAAAGTTGACACAATTTCACCTATCCTTGGAAAAGAATTTGTTAAGAAC
Source organism: Candidatus Woesearchaeota archaeon (assembly GCA_018303325.1). Classification (GTDB taxonomy): domain Archaea; phylum Nanobdellota; class Nanobdellia; order Woesearchaeales; family DSVV01; genus JACQSP01. The sequence goes on along the minus strand of JAGVYH010000022.1, from coordinate 28,526 downwards.
GCATTACTGATTGGAGCCCTTGCTATTTTGGCAGTTATTTGTGTTGTTGCTGTAAAATATAGAAAAGTAGCAGTTATTATTCCAATGGCAATCACAATGGTCAGTGAATTAGTACTTATTCTTGGATTTGCAACACTTGTTAATTGGCAACTTGATTTAGCATCAATTGCAGCCATAATTGTAGCAATTGGAACAGGTGTAGATAACCAGATTGTCATTACAGATGAGACATTAAAGAGCGCAAAAGGAACAGAATATCTTAATTGGAAAGAAAAGTTTAAGAGAGCATTCTTTATTATTATGGGTTCATATTTGACAATTGTCGTCGCATTATTGCCATTGCTCACAGCAGGAGCTGGCTTATTGAAAGGATTTGCATTGACAACCATTGCTGGTGTTACATTTGGAGTGTTTATAACACGGCCTGCATTTGCTTCAATGATAGAAGTATTGTTTAAAGAGTAAAATTTAAAAAGTAGACAAAGATAAAAAACATTAATCAATAAAAACAGTCAGATAAAAAAGAGGAATGCATGGAACAAAAAACAATATCTATTGTTCTGGTTATTTTATCTACGGCATTTATTTCTGTCGCACAAGTGTTTTATAAGCTTGCTTCAACAAAAATGGTTTTTGACATAACTATTATTTATAATTATTATTTATATATTGGGTTAATTTTTTATGGTGTAGCTGCTTTACTTCTAATACTTGCATTAAAAAAAGGAGAACTTTCCACTGTATATCCGATGATAGCAACAAGCTATTTGTGGGTAATTATTTTATCGTATTTTGTGTTTGATGAAACAATTAACTTATTTAAATGGGTAGGGGTAGCATTAATAATGATTGGTGTAATGGTATTAGGAGGCAAATCATGAACATCATGTCCGCTGTTTTAATCACAATAGGTTTAACATTGATTGGCGCTTTAGGCAGCTTGCTGTTAAAAATCGGCTCTGCTAAGTTTAGATTCAATATTCTAAGTATTTTGAAAAACATCCACCTGATTATGGGTTTATTCTTATATATTGCAGCCAGCATTATTTTTATGTTCGTGTTAAAATATGCAGATTTGTCATATTTGTATCCTTTTATTTCATTATCTTATGTCTGGGCATGTTTATTGTCAATAAAGTTTTTAAATGAAAACATGAATTTTTATAAATGGATAAGTATTTTATTGATAATAATTGGTGTAAGTTTTGTAGGGTTTGGAAGCTGAGCAGCTCCCTGCATGTTTGTGGGACGCAGTCCACAGTCTCATGATTATTTTTTTTAAATTTTTTAAGAGTTTTATTAGAATAAAATTTGTGAAAATAATAAAAATGAAAACCCTAATAAAAATAAACTAATAAATTATAGTGAACTGGTGGCTTCGCCCAGGAACTGAATAAAAATTAATAAAATTATAAAGGTGTGTTGATGAAGACAATAATCATTTCATTAGGCGGTTCATTAATTGTACCAGAAGAGATAGACATTGATTTTTTAAAAAGATTTAGAGACCTAATCCTTCAATTTGCTAAGAAGAATAATATTGCAATTATTTGCGGCGGGGGAAAGACTTGCAGGATATACCAAGACGCTGCTAAAGAAATCGCTTCAATAAGCGATGAAGATTTGGATTGGATAGGCATAAAAGCCACAAGAATTAATGCAGAACTTGTAAGAAGCATTTTTGGAAAAGATGCAAGCAGTGAAGTAATTAATGACCCTGAAGATAAAGAGATTAAAAATATAAAAAACACACCTAAAAATAAGGTTATAATCGGCGCAGGTTATCTCCCTGGACACAGCTCTGATATGGACGCTGTTTTGCTCGCAAAAAACATCGGCGCAGATGAAATTATTAACATGACCAACATTGATTATGTATACGACAAAGATCCAAGAAAATTTAAAGATGCCAAACCATTAAAGAACATTTCTTGGAAAGAGTTTACTAAAATTATAGGCGACAAATGGGTTCCTGGCAAAAACACACCTTTCGACCCTGTAGCAGCAAAAGAAGCCATGAAACTCAAGATAAAAATAGTAATATTAAACGGTGGAAATTTAGAGAATTTTAGGAAGTGTTTGGAAGGGAAAGAGTTTAGGGGGACGGTTATTAAATAAATAATAAACTTTAAGAATAGTATGCTATTAATCTATGCTATTAACAACAATTAAAACGAAGAATACAGAAAGCAGCACTGACAATTAAAGGTTAAAATGTCAAAGAATGAAAAAGTCAGAGATTAAATATTAAGGACTGAAAATGCAAAAAACATCATATACACATATAATTGGAACATTTTTGTTTAAGGATAATAAGATTATCTCACAAAAATTATTCAATAATCTGGAAGATATGAAAAAACATAAGGATGCAGATACTTTTGGAAAGGTTGAAAAATTAACCTCTGCAGAAATTATATTTCCTAAGATTACCGAACAGCATGATAAATTCTATCAGCTAAATGTTGAGCAAACTGAGCATGATTTAAAGAATTCTGTAAACAAAAATAATTTGATAACACAAACAATAAGTAATATTGACGAAATAAACAAAACAATCAATCTTCTATGTAAAAGATTAAGAGAATGGTATGGGTTATATTTTCCTGAACTTAATGAAAATATAAAAGATAATGAAGTATATGCAAAACTAGTAGTAGAGAAATCAAAGGAACAGTTAAGCAAAGAATTTAATGTTAAAAGCATAGGATCAGACGTTCCTAAAAAGGATGTTGAACAAATGCAATTGCTTGCAAAGGAAATAATTAATATTGCCAGATTAAGAGAAAATGAGAAGAATTATTTGGATGCTATAATGGTGGATTATTGTCCAAACCTGAAAGAAGTTGCTACTTCAACAATTGCAGGAGAATTAATAGCGCACACAGGAAGCCTTGAGAAACTTGCAGAAATGCCGTCTTCTACAATACAGCTGTTAGGAGCAGAAAAAGCATTGTTCAGGCACATGGTAAACAAAAGGTCTAACTGTCCTAAACATGGAATAATTATTAATCATCCTTTATTGGCAAATGCAAGACAAAAAGAAGCTGGCAAGATCGCAAGGCATTTGGCTGGTGCAATTGCAATGGCATGCAAAGTTGATTATTTTCACAAAGGTACAAAATTAGATAATTCAATCGGAAAGAAGCTAATGATTAAGATTAATAAACAAATAAAGAATGATAAAAACTGAATAAAAAAATGCCAACAATCTGCAACATAAATGTTGCAGTATTTAAAAATAATCTCGCGATTGACGCGAGATTATTAAACTTTCAACAAGTTGAAAGCATTGTTGGCATTTTTAAATTTGGAAAAGACTTCATCCAAAAATTGATCAAATTACAGATTTCAGTGCAAAACTTAACAACAATGGCACAGACGAGGCGGGGGTTGCCCCCGTCGGGGTGTCGAGTAGGGCATTTTCCATAGGAAAATGACCGTCTGTGCCATTGTTGTTGTTAGGTTTTGCAAATCCTAACCAAAATAAGAAAGCTGATTAAATAGATGAAACCACAAACAGGCTAAAACATGGAAGAAACAAAAGATAAAGGAATTTACATGGAAACAGGAAGAAGAGTTAGATTTTATACTATAAATCTCGTGCCTGGCCAAAAAGTTTATGATGAACGATTATTTAGAGAAAAAGGAGTGGAATTCAGAGAATGGAGCGTACATAAAAGTAAGATTGGCGCTGCATTAGCAAAGAATATCTGCCCGTTAGGAATCAAAGAAAATGATTATATTCTTTATTTGGGCGTTGCATCAGGAACAACTGCTTCTCACCTGAGTGATATGATTGGATTAAAAGGTCTTATTTTTGGTATAGACATTGCGCCAAGATCATTGAGGGACTTTTATTTCCTTGCAAAAAAAAGAAAAAATCTTGTTCCAATCTTGGCTGACTGCAACAAGCCAGATGAGTATGCAAATAGAATATGCATGTGTGATTTCCTTGTACAGGATATTGCGCAAAAGAATCAATTAGAGATTTTCCTGAAAAACATGAAGTTCCTGAAACAGGGAGGAAGGGCTTTTTTGGCAATAAAAGCAAGAAGCATAGATGTAACAAAAAATCCAAGACAGATATTTGAAGCTGTTAAAAGAGAACTTGAACAAAAAAAAATAAAGATTCTTGATTATCAGTCTCTTGACCCGTTTGAGAAAGATCATTGTGTATTTGTTATAGAGAAATAATGTTTATTCAATTCTAAGGCGAAGCTATTAGTTCACTATGATGTTTTTTAGTTTTTCATTTCTTACCTGATTGGCCACGTTCATGATGATTTCTCTTGAAAATTAATGTTATTATTTGGAAAATAGTTAAAATTATATAAAAATAGTTTCATAAGACGGTGGACTTCGTCCCACAAACGGATTGGAAGCGAAAGAAAAATATTAAGAAACAGAACCTCAGCTAAACAAATACTAAAAAAAGAATAAAATAAAAATAAGTAAGGTTATTTAGTTATCATCCCAGTCGCCAAAATCTCCATCGTCTCCATCATCATCTGATGTTTTCCAGTTTTCCATATTTAAAACCTCCTTATATTAAATTATTAAATATAAATATTAAGCTAATACTGTATGAGTACATAGCTCAAAATAAAGAGGTAGTAGGTATACAACTAATATTTAAAGTTTTTGCGGCTCTGAGCTTTTTGGACTGATTAATCACGTGGTTCTGAATTAAAGAATTCTTCTTTATAATATATAATAAATATAATAATAGTAAGTAAAAGCATCCCTACACCTAAATACTGCCCCAAACTCAAACCTAAATATCTTGCATCTTCCCTATAGAAATCTAAAATAAACCTTCCAATTCCCATTAATCCAATAAACCACCAAAACAAGAATCCTGGTTTGTATGTTTTTTTCACTAAATTAATACTTATCAAAACACCCATTATAATAAAACGTTTCAAAGCGCCGTATAATTGAGAAGGATGTCTGCAGCCATCAAATCCTGGAAAATTAAAGCACCATGGCGCATTAGTAATTGTTCCAACAAGCTCAGCATTAGTAAAATTAGCAATCCTTCCTAACGCAAGAGCAAACGCAGCTGGAATAACCAATAAATCACCCATCATTGCTAATGTTACTCCTTTTTTCATTACAGCTTTTTTTCTGCAAAATCCCCATGTTGCCAAAACTGCGCCAATTAACCCGCCGTGAAATGCCATGCCGCCTTTCCATACAGCAAAAATGTCCAAAGGATGCGAAAAATAATAAGCAGGCTCCCAGAACAAAACTTCAAATGCTCTTGAACCAATAATAATACCCAGCATAAGATAAAGTATAAATGTGTCTAATTCTTCAGTATTCAGATTTATTTTTCCTTTTTTTATTGCATGCCATAACAAAAAATAAACTAATAAAAAACCAAAAACATAGACTAAGCCGTAATACCTTATCTCAAAAGGTCCAATTGTGGCCAGTATTGGATTAAAATTAAAAGGCAGCATGATAAGGTAATTTAAACTATTACTATAAAAAGCTTTTTAAATCATCTTCAATATCTGATTAATGGGTAGACTAGGCTGGGTGGTTAGTCCTCACTTGTTACCTATAACGGACTTATGTAGGAGCCGAAGCTTGATAAGAGCCCTATATTTTGACTTGCGGTCCAAATCTTAACTATGAAATTTGGTCTTGCAGGACTTGTGATTTTACGAACTATGTCAGATCCTGACGGAAGCAGCATTAAGTAAATCTGCAGGTGCTTGCGAGGCAGCCAGGTTGAGAAAGGATTTGGGTTAAACCAAAGGCTGATTTATACTGCCATTATTGAGTGCGTCTACCCGCTTTATTGTTAAGTTGATTGGCTATACTTCTTTATCTTTTATTTAGAAAAGGAGAGTTAAAAAACAATAAATTTATATATATCATAATGTTATATATTGTATAACAATATAATATTAGTTTTATCCAAAAATGAGCTTTAAATTAATTGTAACAAAACTGAATATTAGTAACAAAAAATTTATTACAAGCCATGAGATTAAAGATTATTGCAGAGTGCTCAATTTAGATTACTATTATACCATCAGATATTTAACTCATTATAGATATCTTATCCGTATATTTAAAGGGATTTTTTATATACCTTCTATTGAAGAAAGAAAATTTGACAAAACAGATATGAACTATTTTGAAATCATTAAAAATGGGCTTATAATTAAAGGTGTTAAAAAATGGTATTTTGGTTTAGAAACAGCGCTTAAGCTTAATAATATGACTCATGAATATTTTACAATAGATTATGTGGTTAATGATTCCATTTTTAGAGCAAAGCCAATTACAATTTTAGGGCATAAAGTTAAATTTATTAAACTCACTCCAAAGCTTGTATCTTTTGGGATTAAAGAGAATAACATCAATTATTCTAACCCTGAAAAAACAATTCTTGATATGTTTTATTTAAAGAGATGCAACAAGACAGAATTATTAGAACTGTCTGAGAAACTGTCTAAAACCAAGCTAGTTAAATATTCAAAATATTACAGTAAAAAAGTTAAAAAAATCGTTAAGGAATTATATTCAAAATATTACAATAAAAATAGTTAAGGGAATAAAATGATTGATAAGCAGTTTATTGATTTTGTATCAAAAAAACTAAGCATTGGCAGGCAAGAGCTTATCGAGAAGGATATTATCATACATAGCATTCTGCAAGAGCTTACAAATGATTTTATGTTCAAAGAAGCATTTGTATTTAAAGGTGGAACTTGCCTGATAAAATGTTACTTTGGATATTATAGGTTTTCAGAGGATTTGGACTTTACATATATTAATCAAAAAGAATTTGAAGGAAAACCTGAAAAAGCTATAAGAAATTTACTTTCCGAAAAGATCAATGTTATTATGAAATTATTAAGTGATATATCTTTTAAGTACGGCTTAGAATTTAAGGCAGATAAAACAAATAATAATTATATTGAGTATGGCGGCAGTAATAAATTGGTCACTTTCAAGATTTGGTATAATTCAACAATACTTAATAAAAAAACATTTATTAAAATTCAAATAAATTTTATTGAAAAAATTTTGTATCCATTAACTATAAAAAAGGTGAACTCCATTATTGATAAAAATTTATCAAAAGACGTGTCTTTTCTTTTCAATGAATATTCTTATTTATTTGAGTCAATAAGTATAAATGCTTATTCACTTGATGAAATATTAATTGAGAAAATTAGGGCAATAATGACGAGGAAAAGCATCAAAATTAGGGATTTTATTGATATATATTTTATCCAAAAAGAAAGAAACTTTAACCTGAAATTATTAGAAAAAAAGATAATATATAAAGTGCAGTTTAGTTTAAGATATGAAAAATATCTCCAAAACATAAAAAACAAAGTAGAAGAGTTAGAACAAGAATTAGTTTTAGGAAAAGAAGAAGCTTTACTTTTAAAACCATTGCCAACTGAATTTAAAGTATTTTTTGAAGAAATTAAACTTTTTCTGGTGGAGTGCATAAAAAATATTCTTAATATTACTGAAAAGGATTAGCACTCAACGAAAATGTCTTGAATTTGCCGACCGAATCGTAGCAAGCTGCGAGGTATGAACCTTGTTAGCAATCAAAAATGCTCATATCCTTTTCCAAGCTCTTTCTTTACTTCTTTTCCGTTGATAGTTTCAATCAAACAAATACCTTTCTCTTTCTCAACAATTTCTCCTACAACAAAACAATCTTTGAACAAATCAGTGTAGATTTCATAATTTTTTTTAGAGAGGGTAAACAATAATTCATAATCTTCGCCGCCTGACAGCGCATAGTCATACGGATATTTATTGCAGAGCTTCGCATCTTTTATTGTCTGCTTGTCAATAGGTATTTTATTTTTGTAGATAACTGCGCCGCAATTGCTCATAATGCAAATATGTCTTGTTTCGCTTGCTAATCCATCACTAATATCTATCATTGCATTAATATGTTTGGCAATTTCTCTTGCTTTATCCAGCCTTGCAACAGGTTCAAGGTAATGTTTGGTTTCACCAAGCTTTTCTTTGCCATGCAAAAATAAGTTTAGACCTGAACAGCTCCTTCCGATAAATCCTGTCAATAAAATTAAATCACCAACCTTTGCATCACTTCTTCTGCACAATTTATTTTTTTCAACCTCGCCAAACATTGCGATATTAATTACAACAATATCTCCTGAAGTAGTATCACCGCCGATTAAATCAATATTATACTTTTCGCATGCTTTGTTCATGCCTTTATACAATCCTTCGAGAAACTCAACACTAGTATCTTTTGGCAGTACAAGAGAAACAACACAATATTTTGGCAATCCTCCGCATGCTGCAATATCACTCACATTAACTTCAATCGCTTTCATTCCAATTTGAAAAGGTGTTGAATATTTAAGGGAAAAGTGATTGTTCTCTACAAGAATATCTGTTGTTATTAGTTCGTAGCCTGTTTTTTCTGTTTCTTTAGTCTTGTTATTTTTAGTTCTACCGTCAATAGTTTTATCAATAATCGCGCAATCATCTCCAATCTGAGAAATAAAATTATTATTAATCTTTTTAGATAGGGATTTAATTTTCTCTAAGAACTTAAATTCTGAGCCAAAATCTTTTATTTTCATTGACTTTATCACCTATTATTTGATTCATTCTCTGTGCAGTTGAATAAACATCTTTTACGCATAATATTCCAGAGACCATAGCAATATAATCAGCGCCATTATTTAAAACTTGCTCAATATTTGATTCATTAATGCCGCCGATTGCAACGCATGGGATAGTTACACTTACGCAGATATCTTTAAACATCTCAATACCAATTGGCGGAGAACTGCATTCTGACAACGGTTTTGTGTTAGAACTGTTCCAGAGATGCATGCCAATATAAGATGCGCCATAATCCTGCGCTTCAAGAGCCTGCTCAATTGTGTAGCAGGTAACTCCTATTATTTTGTCGACAACAATTTTTCTTGCTTCGCTGAATTTTATATCCTCTTGACCTATGTGAACACCGTCGGCATTCACATGCAGCGCAGCCCATGGATTATCATTCACAATATAAAGAGTATTATACTCTGCGCACATTTCTTTTAGGCGCTGGGCATTTTCAAGATAACTTCTTTTTCTTCTGTCTTTCTCCCTGTATTGAAGAATACCTATGCCTGCTTTTAGCGCTTCTTCTACTCCTTGGAATAAATTAATGCCTAAATCAGAGCTTGTGACTAAGTATAATCTGCTTTCATTAGTTGTATTCATTAAATTTTCATCTGAATTTTTCCTTTTTAAAGAATATGCAACAAGGGACTAGAATAATGGAAAAATTAGATAAAAGTTAAGTAAACTTCCCAATCGCAGCAGAGCTGCGGGGCTTTATTTTGCCAACGCTTCAGATGGGAGGTTTACTCTTAAAAATGGGTTATAAACCCCACAGCTCTGCTGTGGGGTTTATAACCCATTTTTTTTGAATAAACTTAACATTCACTTATTTTTCCCAATAATCTTAATAATATCTTTCATCTCTTTTTTTATGTCAGGATTGCATAAAATTCCAGAAATTATTGCTGCACCGTCTGGCTTTTCTTTAAGAACATTTACTATATTGCCTCTGTTAATGCCGCCAATTGCAATGATTGGGATTTTAACATTTTTTCTTATCTCTTTCAGATTTTCAATGCCTATTGCAGGATGAGCATCTTTCTTTGTTGAGGTTTTGTAAATTGGCCCGACACCGATATAATCAGCGCCTAATTTCTCTGCTTCCAAAGCATCTTCAACAGAATGAGTGCTTAACCCAATAATCTTGCCAGGCATTAGAGTTCTAACATTTTCTATGCCAAACCTGAACAGGTCTGTTTTTCCAAGATGCACACCGTCGGCATTTGCCTTTATTGCAACATCAACATAATCATTGACTATAAACAACACGCCTGATTTTTTAGTAAGCTCTCTTATTTTCGCAGTTGTTGCGTGTATTTCTCGTCGATTAAGTTCAGTTAGATTTTTTTCTCTGTATTGAACAATCTTCACGCCAGCTTCAATCGCCAGTTCAACCTGCCTGATTACACTTAATTTGGTTAGAGTTGAATCTGTTATAAAATAAAGCCCGATATTTTTCAGTTGTTTGGCAAATTTTGTTTTATGCATGAGTAACATCACACTTTGACAATTTACTTTATTTGAATATATTTTAATGTTTTATCTGAAACTTTAACAGTTACAACATCTCCTTGTTTGAGCTTGAAATCATTTATGGAATCAATTGATAGAATATGTGCGGGCTCAAGAATTTTCACCTTAATCATATCTTTTTTGCTTAACTCACCGTTGTTTAGCCTGTGTTTATGCAATTTTCCTTCATATTGCTCTCTAATAACATACTCCCAAGTTTCTGACGATAAATTTAACTTTTTGCCGCCTGCGCTTACTGCCCATCCACTGCTTCCTGCAGGTGTTGATAGTATTAAACCCGAGCATTTCTGAAATTCGTTTATAACATTTTTAGTATTATTATGTTTATTACCATATTTATTATTGGGCTCATTATCTTTATTCAGAGAAAACTCAAACTTAGAAATCTTGTATGGCAGTTGATGGCCTATAAATAAATCGTTTAATGCAGGATAAAGTGTTGCGCCATTAATTTTCGCTTCTAGTCGTAAAAGATTTAATGTTTTAAAATTTCCTTTCAACAAGTTATTAAACTTTTCCTCAAAATTTTGTTTATTGCACTGCATAAAGAATCCTTCTTTTGTCTTGGAATTAGAATTAACACCAAGCATTAACGCTTTGTCAATATAATGTGATGTTCTCAAGAAAGTTCCATCGCCGCCTACAACAATAATTAAATCAACATCCTTGCTGATTGTTTCATTAAAGAGTTTTCGCTCAAAAGCAACATAGCTTATTTTACTTTTATTGAGAACCTTATAAACAAGAGCTAGTGTTTCCTCTTCTTCTTTTGAATGCGGCTTAAGGTAGATTACATAAACTTTGTTTAATTTCATAGTCATTTTGTACACAAGAGTCATATATAAATATTTCCAGTAATTATTGCAGATTAAATGAAAAATTTCCTACTAATCAGTATTTAATCTGCAAGATTATAAATTTAAATGAGAAAATTTTAATTAAATTTACAATAATTATAATATCATACATGCCTGACTTTTTTTGCAATGTCCCATTGAATCTCAAAAAATGCCCTGAAACCGTCTGCAACTTCTTTGTCTTCGATAACAAATGAAACAGGCTCCTTTTTCCATAAAATAATAGCTGCATTATTTCCCCATATATTAACTTCAATAGGTGAGATATATTTTCTTGGCAAAGTTTTTACCTGCCATCCTGCATCTACACAAACTTTGATAAGATCATGTGCATCTTCATCAAAAATAATTTTTGACCTAACTCCTTTTTTTGTTAATTTAGGTATATATGAGTCAAAATATTTCTTAAAATAATCAGGAATATGCGAGGAAGATCCAAATACAACTAACTCCTCTCGTTTTTTTAAATCCCTGAAATGGCTTTCAAATATTCCCTTAACTGGCAATAATCCTTTTGAAACCTTAAATTTCTGTTCCCATAACATTTCAAACCATTTTTTATATCCATCTGCGAGAGGTTTGTTTTCAATAACAATAGAAGTAAATGGCTCCCATAATACCAGCACAACATATTTTCCAAAAGTCATGCTCATGTTTGGGCTGAAAAATTCTTTAGGAAGAAATTTGTATGTTGTAGTTTCCTGAGGATAAAAAAATGTTGCGCCTTCACGTGTAAAAACACGCTCATGTATCTTTTTCTCTTTCAGCTGCCTAAAATACCAGTCCATTGTTGTGCCCATTACTTTGTCAATATATTCGTCATCAAAACCCATACCAATCAAATCTTTTCCTTCTTCGATAACCAGACCTAAAGCAGTTTTATAGCCTTCTTTGCCTTTGTAAACCTCTACTTTAATCTCTTCTTTGTGAAACTCTGAAAGTTTAATCAATTCAGGAAGAACATTATTTAGTTTCTCGACTTTTTCTTTCAGAAAATCAGCTAATCTATTTGGATGAGTGGCATTATAATAAGTAACATTGTTCTTAATTACATGGTTAACTAATCCTTTGTTCAACAGTTTTTCAATAAAATCATATATTGTGGTTCTATGCAGTTTTGTTTCTTCTTTAAGGGCACTAACCGGAGAACTGCCTAACTTTAACAGCGCCATGTATACTTTAATCTCGCCTTCACTTAATCCAAGCTCTGATAATACTTGTTTTACGTCCATAAACTCCAAATAATCATGGTGTATTTATAAAGATTTCGTGTTGCTGTCGTAATTCCGACAACAAAGCTTTAAATAAAAGCGCCACTCTTAACTACTCTAAAGTTAGAAATAAATTAAGCAAAAATGAAGATTAGATTGGTTAGCTACAAAAGAGGGGGAAAATGGAAGGAAATGCAAGTTTTGTGCTAAGAAGAGATGAGAACCTAAAGAACAATGAGAGAATGGGTATAGATTTGATTAAATGGATAATCATGCTTATTGCAATACTTGTAATTATTCGGATATTAATATAATTATTAAGATATTAATCAAATAATCAGGTGAAAAAAATGTCAAGAAAAGAAAGAACAGAAGCGCATGATTTATTAGCAAGGATTGGATTTGGGGGAGAAATAGGTTGGGAAATGGGTGGTTTCTATACACCAACAGAAGCGCTTGAATTGATGGAAAGATATAGTGTAACTGGTAGATTAATCCCAACATTAAGATTTGTTGATGAGCATATTGCTAATGGCAGCGGCCATGAAACTATTCATTGTTTCGATGTTGCAAGAGGTGCTGCTGAATTAGTAAAGGTATTAGATGAAAGTGGGGTTGACCCAAAACATTATTTTCCGCATGATCCTGAAACTGCATTCATTGCAGGTGTTTTTCACGATATTGTATTAGGATTAAGGCAAGACTCATTAGAAACTGCAATACCAAGAAATATTTTGGAAAGATTAGTAACACCGCAGCATGCCTCAACTTTTGGAGATGTTGTCTACTTAAAAGGTCCAATTGAAGATGATTTGTTGGGAGCTGCAATGTTAGAAGTATGTAATCTAGGAGATAACCTAGCATTAAGAACAGCAGTAATTTCAGCTGCAAAAGATGTGCCGCTTGTTGTTCCAACTACAAATGCAACATTACTGCAAAAAGTTCTTGACGGAATTTGGTATCATGACGGAAATTATCCTTTAAGAGGTTTTGCAGAAGCAGATATGATTATTGGTCAAAGACTGTCGTTATATCAACAAGGAAAATTGAGTGATGAAGTTATGCTTCAGGGAATAAAGAAGGTTTTAGGTTATATTAATATTGAAGATGGCTGGGAAGAAAGAAGCAGAACTACAGATATTGCTTATCTCGAAAAAATACTGGCAAAAAAAGCGCCAGGATTTTTAGATGCTATCAGAGGAACAAGAGCATATGATTTTGTAGTCGAAGATCTTGTACCTAGAGAAAGAAGTATGAGAACTATGGGCAGTACAGCATTTTTAGAGGGAATAATTGTTTCCAGACTGACAATCGAAGAACTACAACTTAATCAAAGATTAATGAGAATTTATCGTCAAGAGATTGAAGGATTAGCAGAAAGATATACTAAATGGAATTAGTTTTCGAACAAACTAATTCCATTTGTATATACAAAAGTCCTTGATTTTTGTTCGAAAATCAAGGACTTTTAGTATACAAGCATATTCACATGAATAAGTAGAAAAAGAAATCGAAACAGAAATAGTAAAAGAAACGGAAAAATAGAAAGTAAAAACAGTGAAAAAAATGAAACACATAGCCAAAGGAATAGGTGTCAGTGCAGGAAAAGTAAGAGGCAGAGTGAGAATCATAAAAAACTTTGACGATCATAAAAAATTCAATGAAGGAGACATATTAGTAACCCACATAACTGATCCGACGATGGTGATGCTAATGAACAAAGCATCAGGCATTGTTTGTAATATTGGCAGTATAACATCTCATCCTTCAATTGTTTCGAGGGAGATGGGCATTCCTTGTATAGTTTCTGCAAAATGCATTGAAACAGGAAAACCAGCAACTGAAATACTTAATGATGAAGATATTGTTGAAATCTGCGGCGAGACAGGCAATATTCACAAAGTTACAGAAGATGATGAAGATGAAATTGATAATAAAGAAGTTCAAAGAGACGAAGAAAAAACGCAAAATGGAGAAAAGAAGCAGAATGAAGAGGAGAATAATGAAAAGAAAGAGGAGTGGAAACTAAAATGGTGAAAGAATTAACAGGGACATGTGTTTGTGTCGGAGAAGTTGAAGGGGAAATAACAAGATATGATCCTAAGAGAGTTTACATTAAGTCAGATATAGTAATATTAAATGAACATATGACACAAGATGTAATAAAGTTAAAGAACGCGGGAGCAATTCTTTCAAGAAACGGCGGATTAACTTGCCATGCATCAATACTTGCTAGGGAACTTAACATTCCTTGTTTGGTTGGAGTTAAAGGTTTAGAAGAACTAAAAGAAGGAACAAAAGTAAAGATAGATACTGCTGACGAGAAAATAGTTGTATTGGATGATTAATAAAAGAAAGTAGGAATAGTAAGAGGTAGATGATTGACAGAATATAAAAAAGAAAATAATTGATGTAAAAAATAGATGATTAAAATGGACATACGACAAATTGATGAATCAAAGATAACAAGCCATGTTACAAAAGCAAGGCCTGCTGAAAAAAGCAATGAAATTCTTATGCTTGAAGTAGATGGCAAAACATTCAAGTGTGAAAGGCCAAGATATTTCAACAAACGATTAGACATGTCATTATTCTATCATGGTTATATGAAAGAGGGGCAGATAATTTATGGCACCAAAATCCCTGTATTCTACGACCAAAAAGGCAGATGGTGGTGCAGAGAAGAATTATCCAGCAAAGGATTAATGAAATTTTTCAGTGAAAATCCGCAAAGGTATATAGAGATAGTTACAAAAAAAACAGAAGACATTAAAGAGCTGATTAAGATAGCTAAAGAGCTTGAAAAAACAGTTAATTCAGACGACAAAAAAATAATAATAGAAAACTTTGAAAAACTCAGCCACATCTTCAGAACATTTTACATATATCATTTTACTACTTTTGTATTATTTGACGAACTAGTTTTCAGATTCCGTGAGTTATTAAACAGATATTTGCCAAAAAAACTGGCTAATACTTATATCTGCGAATTTTTACAGGCTGAAATTACCAAAGAAGCTATAAAAGCAGGTGCAATCGGCGAAAAAAGAGGCGCTAGGGATTCAACTTATTCAGACGACAAGCCAGTTGTATTTTACAGGGAACCAAAACTGTTTTTTGAATCAAAATATGACAATGAAGTTCTGAATGAGTTGAAAAAAAATAAGGCAAGTGGAGATGAAATAAAAGAATTTATTGCGCTCAGAATAATAGTTCCAATTTCTATCCAGCTTAGCGAGGAAGGTCAGTATTTGGAAAGCAAGATGTTTTGCGCAATGATGAGCATAGTTATTAATAAAATTTCAAAGATACTGCTTGATGAAGGGATAATAAAAGAAAAAGACAAAGTTAAAGATTATACTGCAGAGGAACTGATAAATAGATTAAGAGATCTTGATAAAAGTAAGCTGCAAGATTATGCAAAGCATGAAATAAAGCACGAGATGGAACATAAAGAGTATATTCAGTCAATATATAATGCTATGAACAGCATAGATATGGGAACTTTTGTTCCATTTGGCTGGTTTGAATTTCATCCATTATACGCAAAAGAATCAATAGATTATATTAGAAAACTTATTGATAAAGCAGAATCACTAAACATCACACCAGAAGAATTAGGAAAATGTGTCGAAAGTGTAGTCGCATTAAGAGTATTTCATTTATACACATTGATAGATTTAAAGGTTGCAAAAATAGAAAAAAAAGAAAGAATAAAAATTTCAAATTTCTTTTTTGAGATGATAATGGCAAGAATGGTTGATGATAAATATGCTTTAAAATCAAATATAATCAGAAACAATAATGAAATTGCAGAATTAATAAAAAGGATAAATCCTGCAAAAGCAACGCTTAAAATTGCCGGATTGCTTGGTAGAATATACAATGCATTATACAATTTAGGCGCTGCAATTGATTTTGATATATATTTAGACTATGGATTAGAAGTAGAAGGACCTTATGATGTATCGAATGTTTATGGACCAGGCAGATTTTTAGTAATAAGAAAGCTGATGGACCTTCAGGCAAATGATTTATGGCCAGAAAGAAAAGGCATAAAACCAGAAAATGTGAAGATATACACAATATATAACAATAATGTTAAGTTTAAGACAGATTTTATTTCAGCACATACTGTATTTGATGGAAACGCTGTAAAAAGCATGGAACATTTTATGGTTGATGTAGACGGACAACTAATTAGTTCTGAGACTGAGTTAAAAGAATTATTAGCAATAGCAGAAGTACAGGCAATTGAACAATGGAATAAAGTAATAAAGATGGATAAGGAAAGCCATAAGAGCATTGGTTTAATTTCAAAACTATTACCAGTAAAGAAAATGATGTTACATTTAGGATTAGAATGGAAACCGACAAAAGAAATGATTGAAACAGTTAAAGGAAAGTCATATGTTAACAATACATTCTGGAATATTCCTGACAATGAGAAAGATAAAAAGAACTATTTCCTGAAACTTTATGATCCACGAGAAGAGTTTTATCCTGGCGATTCTGTTTGATTATTCTATTTTTTCAAAACAATTTTCTGTTTTTTCAAATGCAACGCTTTTACTCATTACTTACCTTTGAATCTACCAAAAAAAGCGAAAAACATATAAATATCTATTGATTAATATAGATATCTTTTGGGTGATATAGATAATAATTAGAGATTTGTACTGGAAAGGCAAGTTATTAGTATTCACATGGCATTTTAAAGAGGAGTTTAACACATTAAGGAAACCATTGGAATTTGTATTAGACATACTTAATAGTGGAGAGCATGTGTTAGTATCCAAAAACCAGAATAAATATAATGTGTTTTATCCATTTCGAGGGAAGTATTTATGTTTATCATACGTCGAACATGAAAATGTGATTCTCATCCACATAAAACCAACAAGTAAAAAATTGGAGGAAAAAGGAAAATGAAAAAGTTCATGAAAACTTGTTATAAATGCGGAGCAAATGTTCAGGCAGCTAAGTGTGTAAAAGAAGGAATTAATTTAGAATGCCTAAAATGTCCTAAGTGCGAAGAAGAATATTTTACATCCAGTGAACTTATCAAATTTGATATAAAAACAGGAAGAAGAAAGTTTGTCAGAAAATTTGGTGTTCTTGGAGATTCAATGGTAATGAGATTTCCAACAAGGGTTGTAAAAGATTTTAAGATAAAACCAGGAGATTATGGTGTATTTGAGAAAAGACCTGACGGAATTTTGATAAAGCCAATTCATGCAAAGAAAATCAATTAAGTTTTAGTATCTATACAAGTAATGAAACTTATCAAATTTTACCTAAAGTATAATATATAGTTTTATCTCACGCAACCAATATCGCCGGTTTCCCCGCCATTGCCTGCGATGCTTTTTGCTCTTTTCTTTCTTTCTGTTCCTTTGTTTCTCTCTGTTCCTCTATTTCTTTCTGCTCCTTTGTCTCAGATGCTTTGACGATTTCAAACACACAATTAAATTCTTTCTCAAAAAAAGCTTTGTTGCTTACAAGGAATTTATATTCAGTTTCAGCATCAGAAACATATCTTGGCAGTTTTCCTGATTTGATTAATTTAGGGATAATACTGCTTATATCCTTGCCATGTTTCTTTAATTCTTCAGTCTGCATTAATGCCTTGATTATTTCGCCGGGGTTTCTTGTCTTCTCCATTAGTTTAGACATTTCTTTCAGCATAGAATATTTCCAGTCTTCTGAAACAAATAATATTATCTTTTTAGGGGTTATTTTCACAATTCCAAGTACAGACTTTGTATCATCAATAACTTCTTTTATGAAATCTTCTTTCAGGTTAAGCTCAGGATTAACCTTTTTCTCGTCTAAGTTTGGCCACGCTGCTTGTGAAATAACTCCTTTTTTGCCAATTTTTTCCCATGCTTCTTCACAAACAAAAGGCGTAAAAGGAGCCAGCATAATCAATTGCGCTTCAATTAAGCTATTCATAATTTTTTTGTTAGGTATTTCTGCTCTCTTCAAATACCATTTAATATATGCTTGCAGTTCAAAGTAGCATGATTGTATAGCTGTTCTGAACAATGTTTGTTCCATTGCTTTGTCAGTATCAATGATAATTTCATTTAATTTTGATTCCATCCATTCGTCGACAACATTTGTTTCATTCCTGCCTTTGTTGTAATGCTCATTGCAGAATTCAGGCAGTTGAGCTAGTTTCATCTTTAAAGAAGTTGCAAGATTAGTATCCCAGTTAGGATCATCCAATCCTTCACCGCCAGACAATATTGTCAGCCGTGAAGCATCAGCGCCAAACTTAGAAGCCATCTCGTGCAAAGGAATAACATTGCCCAAGCTTTTGCTCATTTTCTGGCCGTCAATAGTAACCCAACCATTAACACCAATACCTTTCGGCCATTTGTTCTCTGGAAATATTGCTGTATGGTTAAATATAAAAAAAGTTAAATGATTCTGGACAAGATCTTTGCCAGAGTTCCTGAAATCCAAAGGGTACCAATAGTTAAATTCGGGTTTCATCTTTTCTATTATTTCTTTATGTTCAGCATAATTTTCGCCAAGATCACCCAATTTGCCTTTACCTAAAAAGATATAATCAAACAAAAAATCATCAATATTTTCAGGAGGAATCTGTTTTATCAGATGCGCAATAGTATAATAAGCCATGTAGATTGTTGAATCACTTAAGCTTTCAATCAGCCATTTCTCGTCCCATGGCAGTTTTGTGCCAAGACCTTCTTCTCTTGTACATGCCCATTTATGCAGCCAGTTTATAACATAATTAAATTGCTCTCTTACTGATTCAGGATAAAGTTTCATTTCATTTAGGCATTTATGAGCCTGAGTTTTCCATTCTTCATTCCCATAATCAATGAACCATTGGTCGTCTACAATCTTAACCATTGATGGTGTTAAACATCTGCAAACAACCTTGCCGGTTAACTCATAAAACAGCTCTGCTTCATTATTTTTAATTAATTCTTCTTTTACCTTGTCTTTTGCCTTCTCAACTTTCCATCCTGCATATTTGCCGCAGTTTTTATTCATGATACCTTCATAAAACCCTTTTTTGTAGACGAGCTTTTTTGCCTCTTCCAACTTTTCCCTTTCGTGCTGAGATTTAATCTTCATATCCATACAAACCCTTTCAGCAGCCATCTCACCTAAACCAGGTGTATCAATTATTGATATTGGCTGTATTTTTTTGAGGAGTTCAATGTTTAATCCGTATTTTTTGCATGTTACTGAATCGTTTTGCAGATCCATTAATCCGATATAATCATCAGGCGCATCGCTTGGAACAGAGGTTACAATACCTGTACCTTTGTTTGGATCGCAGAAAAAGCTTGGAAGAATAATTACTTCTCTTTTTATGCCTGGCGCCTTTGCAATCTTGCCTATTAATTCATATCCTTTTATTTTGTCAATAATTTCTACTTTTCTTTCTTGGTCTTTCAGCTTATTGGCACAATCCTCGCTTATTATCCAAATCTCGTCATTAACCTTGGCAACAACATATTCATTGTTCGGCCCAACCCAGAGATTTGTCTGTCCAAAAACAGTTTCTGGCCTTAATGTTGCTGCAACAATATATTTATTGCCAAACTCAAATTTAAGCAATGTAAACTCTTGGGCAGTCTCTCCTTCACCTGTTGCCCTTGAATGGTCTGTAACAGCATTCTTGCATTTAGTGCACCATACAACTGGAAATTTTCCCTTAATCACATAATTTTTCGACTTTAATTTATTAAACTGCCATCTTATAAATTTATCATACCATGGATTCAAAGAAGTAGTTACAAAGCTTCGTCTCCAGTCAACAGTGATACCCATACCTTTAAAATCCTTTTCAGCATATGGCACAAAATAGTCTACCCAATATTTAGGATCTTCAAACTTTTTTATTTCTTTATCAGTTATGCCTAAATCTTTGAGAAGCTTTATTTGTGTTTCTTCTCTTTCCTGCACTCTTTTTGCAGCACTGATGATAGGGCTGCCTGTTGCGTGCCAGCCCTGTGAAAAAAGAACATTAAATCCTTTTAACCGCTTATATCTTGCAAGGGCTTCAACACGCATTAAAGTATACAAATGACCTATGTGCAGCCTTGAATTAACATAGGGGTAAGGAAAAGTACAGAAAAACTTAGGTTTAGAACTATCAGGAACTGCCTCGAAAACTTTTGCATCATTCCATTTCTTGCTCCACTTCTCCTGCAATTGTGCAGTATTGTTTATAATGGATGATGAATTTGTTGTATTATCAATGGAATTAGTTGTATTATCAATGGAATTAGTTGTATTATCAATAGTGTATTATCAGATGATTTAAGTGTATTATCAGATGATTTAAGTGTATTATCAGATGATTTAAGTGTATTATCAGATGATTTAAGTGTATTATCAGATAATTTAAGTGTATTATCAGATGATTCAGTTTTGTTATTAGCTTTATCATATATTGCCATATTAAAATAAAGTTAAGTAGTGTGATATTTAAAGGTTTTGAAGAGAGTGGGTATATATACTAAAAGCATAAAATAATCTATAACACTACTTTTTCTTTTTGAACCAATTAACAAAAAATAAGATTCCTATAAAAAATGCAATTCCAGAAATCTGCACAACCCAAAATAAGTAATACCACTCAAAACCTGTTGTAATAGCAGTCATCAAAATGCCTGCAATATAGAGAATTCCAGCCAGAATAAAAACAACTCCTCCGACCCATTCGTATTTCCAAGATATTAATAAAAAAATCGATAAAATAAATACAGGAATATTATGCATAAATAACCCTATAATTGTCCCCCAGAATCCATAATTTCCTTCAAAAATATCTAAAGACATCAATGCTAAGAATAATATAAATAAGATTGATAAGATTCTTGGCGTCCAATATACAGATTTACTAATCTTTTTATTCATAGTATTCATCAGAAAGTATAAATATTTAAAATATTCGTATTTGTTTAGCCGATTCCTGTTTTTTATTATATACTAAAAGTGCAAAATAATCGAACATTATTTTGCACTTTTGTATATACAAACGTGATTAATTTGTACGAAAATTAATCACGTTTAGTATATTTTTCTCGCTCTCAATCCGTTTTATCGCTCCCAATCCGTTTGTGGAACGAAGTCCACGAATAAAGGTAAGATGGTAATATGGTTTGATGGTCAGAAGGTACGACAAAATGACGCTATAAAAGTAAGTCGTTTCCATCAAACCATCCGACCTTCAAACCTTCTTACCTTTTTTTCTTTTCATGAGACGGGGGCTTCGCCTTGGAACGAAATAAATATTATTATTGCAAATTTAATATAAATTTACAACAGCAGATTACTTCAAGTATTTAACCACACCTTTCGCAGATAATATCCCTGTGCACGCGCTGTTAATAATATCCCTGCTGTGCCCAACACCATCTCCTGCAACAAAAAGCCCTTTAACAGAACTCATAAACTCATCATTTATCTCGCATTTCATTGAATAATATTTGATTTCCGGCGCATATAATAATGTATGGTCAGCGCAAATTCCAGGAATGAGCTTGTCTAATTGCTCTAAACCTTCCCTGATATCGCGCAAGATTCTTGACGGCAGAGCCATGGAAATGTCACCGTAAGTAACATCTTTAAGGGTAGGAGTTACAAAATATTTTTTTATTCTTTCTTTAGTAGACCTTCTCCCTTTTTTTAAGTCGCCTAAACTTTGCAGCACTGGTTTCCCACCCCCGATTGTTGTGGCAAGCTGAGCTATGCTTTTTCCGTATTCAAAAGTATTTTCTAACGGCTCTGTTAATTTTATTCTTACTAAAAACGCAAAATTGGTATTATTGGATTTTTTGTTGTGATACGCATGGCCATTTACGCCGATGTAACCGTTATAATTTTCATTGACAACAAATCCCTGTGGATTAGTACAAAATACTCTGACAAAATCATCATGTGTCTTTGTAAAAATGTGAATTTTAGGGTCATAATTAATGTCAGTTATCTCTTTCATTAATTCATATCTGACCTCAACTCTGACGCCGACATCAATGTAAGAATAATTTGCTTTTATTCCATATTTCTTTGTGAAATCAATAAACTGTTTCTGTCCTTCTCTGCCAGGCGCAAGAAGGATAGTTTTTGCATAATAAGTATCGCCTTTGTTGGTTTTGACGCCGGTAATCTTATTTGTTCTAGTAATCTCATTATTTTCAATAATCTTGTTTGTTCCTATAGTTTTATTAGTTTCAATAATATTATTAGTTCTGATAATTTTATTGACTCCAGTAAGATTATTGTTTTCAATTATTAATTCTTCCACACTGGTTTTAAGGAGAAAAGTTATGCCTTTTTTCTCAAGATACTCTTTAAAGTTTTTTATTACCTGAACTAATCTGTCGCTGCCAATATGTTTTTGTTTGATTGGAATAAATCTGACGCCAACCTTTGTTGCCCGTTCTACAAGTTTAGCTGCTTTTTCTGCATCAAACAGTATTTCTTTTGGCGCCCCAAAACTAACAAAACTTTCATCAACATAATTTATTAATTCATAAGCATATTCTTCTGTATTTGTATATCTTACAAGATTCCCGCCGATATAAGGATTAAGGTTAAGCTTACCATCGGACATACCACCAGCACCGCCAACACCTGTTATGATGTTACATGGACTGCAATGGCAGCAAACACCGGTTGTTTTCATTGGACAATTTCGCTCATGAGCATCCCTGCCTTTTTCTATGACTAACACTTTAAGCTCAGAATTTTCAGCAAGATGTTTCGCTGCAAATAATCCTGCTGGACCAGCGCCAACAATGATTACATCATATTTATCAGGGATTTTGTCCACTCTTAACACCTATTTATTTTATTTAAACACGAATATTTGTTACTTATAGTAAGTGACGTAAATTTTTATACATATCGTGTCACTTACTATATTTGTCGGACATAACACTTTGTATAAATATTTATGTCCGACATTATATTAACAATTTTGAAAAATTAAAGTTTAATATTTTGATAAAATTTGAAACCAAAAACTCAAACAAAAGAGGCTATAAATAGTTTATTGTTTTAGAACATCTATGTTTGAAGAGGGGATTAATAGGAATTATAATGACCAGTATTATATACTAAATGGAATTATATCAAATCACTTTAATAATCGGAACATTAGTGACTAGCAGAAAGTGATTTGATTATTAGGAAATAACTTTACATTAATTACAGTTTATCCGAAAATTAAAGTTATTTCCTATAGTTTTCGAACAAAATAATTCCATTTAGTATACAAAAGTCCTTGTTTTTTGTTCGAAAGCTAAGGACTTTTAGTATAAAGATAAGTATTTGTTCAGCAAATTAATGTTTTTTTCCGCTCACAACACGTTTGTAGGACGCAGTCCACGTCTCATGAAAGAAACGACTTATTTCCGTCGTGCCGTTCGTAGTACCTTCAGACCATCAAACCATATTACCATCTTACCTTTTTTAGTGAACGTGTTGGACATGCCAAGAGCAACTAAAAAACAAAACTATAAAAAACAGAATAAACACATCAAAAAGAAAAAATTAATCTAAAACTTCTTGAACTTTCCAATAGTTTCTATTAAATCGACATGACCCAAAAATAAAGCTCTGCAGCAGTATCTATCTAATCCAATCTCATCAAGAATCTTTTTTCTGTCTTCGCCGTTTTCAACGCGTTTCTTGTAATCTTCCCACAAATGAGCTACTGGCTTTCCGCATGAAAAACATCTTATTGGAATCATCATTTTGAACCACCTTTAAGTATACTAAATAAAATATATAGTTACGGACATTAACAAAACTAATCAATTATTAAAGTCCAGCATTACAATAATCTGATTAACGATAACTCTTCTGTCGCTTAGCTCTTGCCTTTGAATCGTTTGGCTTAGCTGGCTCTTTTCTTCTTGTATCAGCTATTAACATATGCCGGTCATATTTTAAAAATATTTCTTTTAAAGTACTGCTTTTTGAAAATTCAACAAGTGCTTTTGAGATTGCAAGCCTTGCTGCATCTGCCTGTGATATCTGACCACCGCCGTTTATTGTGACAGAAATATTAACTTTATTTGCAAATTTTTCACCTAATTGCAAAGGTTCCATTATTTTTAATCTTGCCAGTTCTGGTTCATAATAATCAAGCATCAAGTTGTTGATTTTCACAATACCGATGCCTGGTGTAAGTACAACTCTTGCTATTGCTCTTTTTCTCTTTCCAGAAGTATGAATTGTTTTCATATTTTTCCACCTAACTCTTTAACAAGATCTTTAAGGTAAATATATCTTAGTACTGTTAGTTTTGACATGTCTGCAAGAGCTAGTTTCTCTAATTTTTGATTAGCAAATTTATCAGGAACACCAATATAGCACATAACACGCTTAAATGCTTCTCTGCCTCTTGTCTTCTTGAATGGCAGCATTCCTCTTACTGTTCTTCTGACTAATCTGTCTGATTGTTTGGTTATATGCGGACCTTTTCTTGGTGTGCCTCTTACAAATATTCTGTGTTTATATTCAGCAATAACATTAGCTTTTTTGCCAGTTATAATTACATGTTCACAATTAACAATGTTTACTGTTTCGCCTAGCAAAGCTTTCTTTGCTGCAACTACAGCTACCCTTCCCAAAATTGAATCTTTTGCGTCGATTATCATTTTATATCATTTACCCAATTATTTTTATTCCTTTTCCTTTCGGATTTAGCTTCATTAACTCATCTATTGATAATGCTTTACCATGTGCTTTTAATATCTTTTCCTTTGCAAGCGCTGAAAAATTAAATGCAGCTACATTAATTTTATGATCAATTTCACCGACACTAAGCACTTTTCCAGGAACAACAACAGTATCTTCTGGTTTTGTGTGTTGGTTCAATTTGTAAATATTAACAACTCGTCTGTGTCTTGTAGGTCCGTCCAATTCATTAGCCAATGCTTTCCATAGGTTAACCTGCTCAACACTTCCTTGTTTTCTCAATTCTTCAACAAGTTTTACAAGCTGTATGTTTGATTTGTATGTTTTCATTTTCTTTGTTGATTATTTACTGACTTAATTTTGATTGAATTTATTGACAATAATTATGCGAGGGACGTGGTTCGAACACGCGTAGGCACTAAGCCACTAGGCGTTTGAAGTTTGGCTTCAAGCCCAGGAAAACTGAAGTTTTCCGCTGCCTCAACCTAGCCCGTTTGGCCACTCCGGCACCCTCGCAATAAATTTTATTGTTATTGCGAGTTCTGTTTTTTAGTTTCGATTATTTTCTGTTTCTTAACAGAAAAGAGTATATCAAAATGTGGGAATTATTCTGTTTTTATTTCTTTGATTTTTTCATTCAATTCTTCAATTGCCTTATCAAATACTTTTACTGATTCTTTGACCATTTCTTTACAGCTTAATTGTCCCCATGATTCTATTGTGAAAATGAATACATCTTTTTCCGGCTCGACGTGTATTTCTCCATGCTTGCAGGCATCAGTGCATGCATTGCATAAAGTACATTTAAGTAAATTATCATTGTCGACTGTAATTTTGTTATTTTTAAATTCAAAAACACTTACAGGACATTTTTTGGCAGCATCTTCTGCTTCGTCAAAACTATTCTTGTTTATTGTAACTTTTGGTTTATGTCTGTAATAAACTAATCCTGGTGACCATTTGATATGATCCTTGCCAACGCCTAAAACAGCTGTTGCTACAAATTCTAATTCCTGATCTTTTAACAGCTCAACAATAGGCATGTCAGGAGAAACTGGCTCAACCTTTGGATCTTTGCTTTTTAATTGTGATGATAATACTATTTTTGGACCTTTTGCTTTGAGTGTGATTTTCAATTGGCATTGTGCGCAGCCTGCTCCTTTGCATTTGCATTCACTTGGCAGATTATAGCTTTTTAAGTCAGTTTTAAATGGTATTAATCCTAATCTATGAGCAACAACCTCATCGTACAAAGCAGAGCTGTTTTTTCTGAATTCTACTTCTTCTATTGCCATAGTTGGCACTTTGTTAATCATGTATCTCCTCAATGAATTTGCATATGCTGCATCAACGCCTTTCAAAATAAAGCTAAGTTTTGTTTGATCTTTGCTTTTTTCAAGTAAGGTTATGTCCATTTTTTGTCCTCATTATTTGCATTATTTTTATTTAATTGTTTATTATTTGATGTCTTTTATTGAAACAAGTTTATTATTTTTATTTCGTCAGCATTGATTTGTTAATTCTCAAAACAAACCAATAAATTAAACTCTTCTTCCTCTTTTTCCTCCTCTCTGCCTGCAGCCATCGTGCGGCATAGGAGTGATATCTTCAATAATACCTATTCTTAAACCCATTCTTGCCAAAGCTCTTACTGCTGCTTGAGCACCAGGTCCAGGATTAGCAGGACCATTATGGCCGCCTGCGCCTCTTATTTTTACATGAATAGCATTAATTCCTTTTTCCATTGCTGTTTCTGCTGCTTTTTTTGAAGCAATCATTGCAGCTGTTGGTGAACTTTCTAATCTGTCGGCCTTAACAACCATACCGCCAGAGCATTTAGCGATTGTTTCGCATCCAGTTATATCTGTTATATGAATAATTGTATTGTTATATGACGCATAGATATGTGCAATACCCCATCTTAATGGCTGCCTAAATCTTTGATAATCACCTGAAGACTCATGTGATCTTTCTTGCACTTTCTCATGCTTTTCTTGAGGCTGTGGTTTTTGTAAGTTTTCTTCTTTTTCTGCCATTTTTTTGAACTCCGAATTATAAAATTATTTTTGTTTAAGTGTTTTGACTTCTTTTTCTTTTAAGGCTCGCTCAGGATGATCTATATTTGATAATTCTGAGTTTTGTGAAAAACATATTGATGGTTCTTCAGAAACTGAAACAAGATAACTAGGAACACTAAATTTTCTATCATTAACGTTTATGTGGCCATGAATAATAAATTGTCGCGCTTGTTTTACGCTTCTTGCAAGATTTTTCTTGAATACAATTGTTTGCAGCCTTCTTTCGCAGATATCTTTAACAGTTAATGAAAGTATGTCGTCAATCTGGCCGCCTTCTTTGATTAATCCTAATTTTACTAACTTGACAATCATATTCTTTTTCTCAAGTTCACTTTGTGCACTTGTTGCAACAATTGATTTTTTAGCTTGAGCAGTATAATTGTGAAGAATAGAATTCATTTTCCATATCTCTTTCTTATTTTTGAAACCATAGGTTTTGGTTAGCTCTTTCTCTATTTCAATCCTATCCTTGTTCCAAGGATGTAATGGTTTTGTGTATTGTTTCTTTTGTTTTCTTGGATCTCCCATTTTACACCTTAATCATTTATTGTAAATTTAATTAAAATTTTCTCATTTAAATTTATAATCTTACAGATTAAATACGAATTAATGGAAAATTTTTCATTTAATCTGCAATAATTTGAATTATTAATATCAGTTATTAATCTAAGCTAATGAATCATTTTTTCTTATCTTCTTTACCGCCGCCCTTTTTCTTATCTCCTTTACCGCCTTTACCGCCGTCTTCAGCTTTTGGTGGTGCAACAGATTTTCTCTGTACACCCATTACATTACCCTTATTCTTTCTGAAGTTGGATCTTGTACGTTGTCCTCTTACAGGTAGACCAAATATATGTCTGATACCCCTGTATGCTTTTATCTTTTTCAATAATCTAATATCATTTTCAGTGGCAAACTTAAGATCGCCTGTGATAACATGTTTATCTTCACCAGTTGTATAATCTTTTCTTCTGTTTAGCATCCATGCTGGCGCATTATATTTAATAGGATTTTTAAGAACATTATCAAGAACTTCAGTTTCAGAATCAGTTAATTCTCCTGTCTTTGTGTACCGGTTCATCTTCGCAAGATGACAAACCATATTGGCGAACATGAAATTAACGCCTTTGATTTTGGTTAGAGCATAATACAAAGGTTTTCTTCCATCTAAATCTGTGTTTGCAATTCTTACTAGATGCTTAAATTCCATTTTTTCTTCTGCCATTTTGTGTTTGTTTTGTTTAATATAGTTTATATCGAATAAATTTATATTCTATTTTTTAGTTTCAAAAGCTTAATTTGTTTAGAACGAAGTAATATCATGAATTATCATGAAAACCCTAAATGCGCTCTAAACTCGGGCTTTTACATCGTTGGAGAGGCAGGTTATTTATAAATGTTTTGGGACACTTGGGTGTGGGACAGAAATAACAAAGTTTTAATCTTTAAGAATAACCACGATTGCTTTTTTTCCAATGTATTTTTTTTGAGAATCTATTTTTGCGCCA
>JAGVYH010000021.1 GCA_018303325.1 Candidatus Woesearchaeota archaeon | reverse complement strand
TAAGAATATTTATGAGATAAAGAAAAAAGTTTCAGATGAAGATTTTGAAAAAATTAATCTTGTAAGGCACAAAATTAATCCGCAATGGAATTATACAATTGGTTGAAATTGGCAATTTATTTTATAGCAGTCCCTTAGAAGTAATATA
This sequence comes from Candidatus Woesearchaeota archaeon, assembly GCA_018303325.1. GTDB lineage: Archaea > Nanobdellota > Nanobdellia > Woesearchaeales > DSVV01 > JACQSP01. The sequence goes on along the minus strand of JAGVYH010000021.1, from coordinate 23,548 downwards.
ACTCGTTTTAAAAACATTGTTATTCATGAATTAACTGTTTGACGTTAGACGTTTGACGTCGTTTAACGGCAGAACGAAATCTTAATGTTTTTATCAAACGTACGTCTAACTTCCTACGTCTAACGTCTTACGTTCTACGTTTTACTCATTTCTTCATGAACGTGTTGGACATGCCAAGAACTGAACAAAAAATATTTTACAATCTGAACAATAACATTTATAAATAACCCATAACCCCACCAATAATAATATATATTAGTGTATGATTATAGTGTATGATAATACCTATGACTAATGAGAGTCTAATGGCGAGAGCCTGATGGCTTGAATGAGGTTAAAAGAATTCTTTTAATCTTATAATTTATAATAGTAAATAAGATAGTTAACTCTAATTGAGTTGATTTAGGAGGTAATTCACATGACTGAAGAAGCAAGCAAAGAAATGTTGGATAAAGTATTGGAAGCTATTGAGATAGCTAGAACTACTGGTAAAATAAAGAAAGGAGCAAACGAGGTAACAAAGACAATTGAAAGAGGAACTGCAAAGCTTGTTGCTTACGCAGGAGATGTTACACCTCCGGAAATTGTAATGCATTTGCCATTGTTATGCAAGGAAAAAGGCATAAAATGCTTTAAAGTTTCCACTAAAGAAGAGCTTGGCACTGCTGCTGGACTTCCAGTCGGCACAACTGCTGTAGCAATTGTTGCTGAAGGAGAAGCAAAAAACATTTTAAAAGAATTAGCTAAATAATTAAGTGAGCTGTGAGAACATGGAAGACAAAGGACAAGAAAAAAGGCCTGAAAAAAAATTAAGAAAAAAAGGCCAGGAAGAAGAAGTAAAAAAAGGCACTGCTCAATTCTCTCAGGCATGGCCTGCAAGAGTTGAAGAAATAGTAGGAAGAACAGGAACAAGAGGAGAAGCAACACAAGTAAGATGCAAGATTCTTGAAGGCAGAGATGCCAACAAAATCATCAGAAGAAACGTTAAAGGTCCTGTACAGGTTGGAGACATGCTAATGCTAAGAGAAACAGAAATTGAAGCTAAACAATTAACTAATGCTGGACGAGGTTCACAATAAAATCAGATTATGGATGCTAATTGTTGAGTGATAGGTGCTAGCGGCGATAAATTCATCGTAACTAGCACTCAGCACCAACACCTAGTACCTAAATATAGGAGGTTATTATCATGGTAAAATGCAGTTTTTGTGAAAACATGATTCCAAGAGGCACTGGAACAATGTTTGTAAAAAACGACGGCAAGATATTTAATTTTTGCTCTCACAGATGCGAGATGAACATGTTTAAATTAAACAGAAAGCCGCACTTGACTAAATGGACTGTAACATATCACAAACAAAAAAAATCAGGCGAAAAAGCAGAAAAGACAAAGTGAAATAATTGATAATTAAATCCATTAAATAATTTGACTGAATAAAAAAAATAAATCCGAAAAGAAATTAAAAAATAATTCAGAAATCAAATAAAACATCAAAACGAAAAAAACAAGGTGAATAACATGATTGAAAGTGCATTAGTCTTATTGAAACCAGACGCTGTTGAGCGCGGTTTAATTGGCGAAATCATCCACCGCTTTGAAAGAGCAGGACTTAAGATGATTGGTGCAAAAATGGTTTGGATAAACAAAACATTTGCAGCAAAGCATTATGATGCGCATACAAAAAAGGCGTTTTATAAAAGCCTTGAAGAGTACATCACTTCTGGTCCGGTGCTTGCGCTTGTTGTTGAGGGAATAGATGCTGTTCACATCATCAGAAAAATGTGCGGTGAAACAGAACCAAAAAAATCCGCTCCAGGCACTATCAGAGGAGATTTTGCAATACATTCATATGAATTTGCAGACACAAAAGGAATATCAATAAAAAATCTTATTCATGCATCAGGTACACCAGAAGAAGCAAAAAAAGAGATAAAATTATGGTTTACCAAAGATGAGCTGTTCACATATAAGGCAGTTCATGAAGTGCATACAAGATAAAATAAAGATATATAGTAAGTGACGTAAATATTTATTGAAAATTTAATTCATTAAATTTTCAATAAATATTTATGTCCGACATTATAATCAGTAAAAATTAGTAAATAGAATAAAATAGAATAAAGATAAAATAAAATCAAAGAAAATGTCTTGAATTTGCCTACCGAACCGGAGCAAGCTCCGCGGTATGCGGCAAATTCATCACTTCGTGACCGACATTTTCAAGATTACAAATAGGGTACAATATCGCAGCAAGCTGCAGGGTATAAGATCCAATTTGTAATTAATTGCTGGTTTTTTAGTCATCTTAGGAGGTAATTTTCATGGCAGAAAAAATGGTTGACAAAGTAAAAAGGTTAATGACAAGCCAAGATAAGATTAGAAATATTGCTATTGCTGCGCATATTGACCACGGCAAGACAACATTTTCAGACAATCTTTTATTCGGCGCTGGAATGATGTCAGAGGATCTTGCAGGAAAAGCCTGTGTTCTGGATTTTCACGAGGATGAAAAAACAAGAGGCATAACTATTGACGCTGCAAACGTTTCAATGGTTCATAATTGTGATGGTAATGAACATTTGATTAATTTAATTGATACTCCTGGCCACGTTGATTTTGGCGGAGACGTAACAAGAGCTATGAGAGCAGTAGACGGAGCTATTGTATTATGCTGCGCTGTTGAAGGCGTCATGCCGCAGACAGAAACAGTATTAAGACAGGCATTAAGAGAAAGAGTTAAACCTATTCTATTCATTAACAAAGTTGACAGATTAATTAAAGAGCTTCAATTAACTCCAGAGGCAATGCAGCAAAGGCTTGCAGCTATTATCATGGAAGTTAACCAGCTTATCAGGCAGATTGCAGAACCTGAATATGGAGAAAAATGGCAGGTCAATGTACAAGACGGCAGTGTTTGTTTCGGTAGTGCATTCAGCAACTGGGCGTTATCATTAAAGTACATGCAGAAAAAAGGAATAACTTTCAAGGAGATTATTGACGCGTATAAATCTGGAGATGAAGATGCCATTAAAGCATTGAAAAAAAAAGCGCCTCTGCATGAAGTCATTCTAGATGCAGTTATTCAGCATCTGCCAAACCCTGTATTTGCGCAAAAATACAGAATTCCGAGAATATGGAAAGGAGATATTGAAAGTGAAGACGGTAAATCGCTGCTAGCATGCAATCCAAATGGCCCTGTTTATTTTATTATTACAAAAATTGTTGTAGATCCACAGGCAGGAGAAATTTCAGCAGGAAGATTATTTAGTGGTACACTTAGCAAAGGTATGCCTGCATTCCTTAATAAAGCGCAGAAAGAATTAAGGTTGCAGCAGGTCTATATATACAACGGCGCAAAAAGAGAGATTGTAGACAATGTTCCTTCGGGCAATATAGTTGGTGTGGCTGGATTAAAGGCTATGCCAGGCGAAACTATCACTAGCGCAAAAGTAGAAACTCCTTTTGAAGAGATTACACATATATTTGAGCCGGTTGTTACAAAAGCAATTGAAGCTGCCAAGCCAAGCGATTTGCCTAAATTAATTGATGTTCTTAGAATTGTACAGAAAGAAGACCCATGCATAGTAATTGAAATCAATGAAGAAACAGGAGAGCATTTGATGAGCGGTATGGGCGAGCTGCATCTGGAAGTTATAGAAAACAGAATCAAAACAGAGAAAGGTGTAGAAGTAAAAACTTCAAAGCCAATTGTTGTTTACAGGGAAACTATAACAAAAGAAAGCGAAGAGTTTATGGGCAAGTCGCCTAATAAACACAATCATCTGTTCTTTAAGGTCGCGACTGTCCCAGATAATATTGTTGAAGCAATTAAAAAAGGAGAGGTACCAACTGGCAGATGCAAAAAGAAAGATTTTGCAATCAGAGACAAGTTAATAGATTTAGGTATAGATTCTAAACTTGCACCGAAAATAAAGGATGTTTTCAACGGAAACCTATTCTTTGAAGCTACAAGAGGTCAGGTTTATATTGGTGAAATTGTGGAAATGATTATGGATATGTTTGAAGATGTAATGAAGGCTGGTCCTCTTGCAAGAGAGCCATGTGTAAAAGTTATGGTAATAATGACTGATTGTAAATTGCACGAAGATGCTATTCATAGAGGTCCTGCGCAGGTTTATCCTGCTGTTAGAGATGGTATCAGAGATGCAATGAGAAATGCAAGGCCATTGATGTTCGAGCCAGTTCAAACATTATTATTAGAAGCGCCTCAAGAATACATGGGCGAGCTTTCAAAATTGGTTGGAAACAAAAGAGGGCAATTGCTTGACATGAAACAGGAAGGAAACACAATTGAAGTAACTGCAAAAATACCTGTCGCAGAGATGTTTGGGATGAGCAATGATTTAAGGTCAGCAACAGAAGGAAGAGGAAGCTCATCTGTCATCAACCAATCATTTGAGAAACTGCCTGAAGAAATGCAGATGAAAGTCATCAAGCAGATTAGAGACAGAAAAGGACTGACAGAGAACCAGTAAACCTTTCTTTTTTGTTACATTTATTTTTATGTAAAAGATGTGTTAAAGAGTTATTAAAAGAGTTGTGTTAAAGTTGTACTACAACAGGTGTAATGATAAAAATCATTTAGTAATTAGGAGAGTAATAAGTTAAATAATCTATAAAGTAAAAAAATAAATAATAATATACTAAAAGTGCAAAATAATCGAACATTATTTTGCACTTTTGTATATACAAAAGTGATTGATTTGTTCGAAAATTAATCACTTTTAGTATATTATAAATTTAATATCAACAGGTAGGGATTAATAATGAACGGCGTTGCTGAGAAAACAGGAAATGGCGGATGTGAAAGAAGGTCAGGAATAGAAGAATGCGTTAGCTGCGGTATGCCTAACGGCATAAAACAATCTGATGTAGATTTTCTTTTCTGGAGAATTCCGCTTCCATTATATATTACAGATAAAAAAGGTAATTTTATAGGGTTTAATGAAGAGTTCTTGGAATTATTCGGCTATACACGAGAAGAAATTATTAATGTTAAAGCTCCTGATTTGTACGTGGACCCAAAAGATAGAAAACATCTTTTAGAAACTTTAGTAAAAGATGGCGAAATAAAGGATTATGAAGTAAAGCTGAGGAGAAAAGATGGTGAAGAACGGCTTTGTAAAATAGGGGCGGTTCTCAGAAAAGTAGATGAGACTAATGTTGTGTATTATGGGTTTATTAGAGATATCACTGAGAGAAGGCAGCTACATGAAGCAGCTGAAAAAAATGCAGCATTAGAAGCGTCTGTCAGAACAGCAGTTGGCATGGCTCATGATTTTAATAATATACTAACTGCAATTCTTGGGAATGTTGAGCTTGCAAAAGGTTTAAGTAGTGTTATAATCGCTGCATTTGCAGGCCATAAAGAACTTGAAACTATTTTAGGCGATAAACCACAAGAGTTAACTGCAAAATTAGGAATTATAACGGGTGCAGCAGAAAGAGCACAAGAGCTTGTACAAAGATTAAATGGATATACGGTTACAGATCAACCAGAGATTCTAGATGTTAATAAAATTGCAACTGATGTTGTTAATACAATGGGCTCTTTAGCAACAAAATCAGGATATCATTTAAACTATGAATTAAAAACAGACCGTTTAGTCTCTGCTCATTCCATTCAAATTTATAGAATTATATCTAACTTAATTCAAAATGCCGGCGAAGCTATTGCAAACGCTTCTGCTCCAGATAATTCAACCAATATAACTAATTTAATTAATCTAGATAATCCAACTAATTTAATTAGTTTAATTAATACAACTAATGGAAATATAACAATTGTAACACAAAATGTAGATATACCAACTATTTTTGGAAGCCATGGTGAAATTCCAGAAGGCTCTTATGTATTGCTTTCAGTATCAGACAATGGTCCAGGAATACTTCCAGCAGCAATGGAAAAAATATTTGAGCCGTATTTTACAACAAAACAAACAGGAACTGGTTTAGGTTTGTTTAATGTCTGGAAGATAGTAAGTGATTATAATGGACATATTAATGTATTGACAAGAACAGAACCAAGAGGAGACAGGGGAACAGGAACAACATTCCAAATATATTTACCAATGGCAGAGGCTGCAAAATTAGCAGAATCTGTGACAGGGACACAAAGAGAAACACCACAACCATCAACAACATATTCAAGTTTAAATATTCTTGTAGTGGATAATGAAAGTGCAATAACTGAGCTTCTTGAAATATATCTTAACGCAAGTGGGCATAACCCAACTATTGTTACAAGTGCTGAGGAAGCATTAGGATTATATGAATCAAGTGATTATGATCTTATTATTTCTGATGTAAACATGCCTGGGATGAGCGGCTTGGATCTTTGTAAGAGGATAATTGCTAAAAAGTCAGATGCTAGATTCTGTTTGATGAGTGGATATTTTGAAGCTGAAAATGTAAAAGCTTTCAGTAAACTTGGAGTTATAGGATATTTAAAAAAGCCATTTAGCCCAAAAAATGTTGAAGAATTAATTAGTTCTGCTATGGCACATCAGTTTACGAAAACAGATCCACCCCAATATTCCATTTGAATCACTAATAAACCAATTATTATCATTAATTCTAACTAAACTTTTCAGAAACCCAAACCAATAAATTTATAAATCAACCCATTTTATACACTAAAATGCTCTCAAAATCAAATAGGACTAAAAAAAAGAAAACAAGGTCAATTTAGGTTTATTTTGGGTAAAAGAATACGGAGGCAAGACTATGGCAACAAAAAAGGTACATTTGAACATTGTATTTATTGGACACGTAGATCATGGTAAATCTACCACAGTAGGACGTTTATTATTCGATACAAAGAATATTGATGAGCAAGCTATGAAAAAATTAAAAGACAGAGCTCAGGAATTGGGTAAAGCTGGCTTTGAATTTGCATTCGTAATGGATAACTTGAAAGAAGAAAGAGAAAGAGGAGTCACAATTGACTTAGCTCACAAAAAGTTTGAAACTGCAAAATATTATTTCACAATCATTGACGCACCAGGACACAGGGACTTCGTCAAGAACATGATCACAGGAGCATCACAGGCAGACGCTGGTGTTCTAGTTGTTGCAGCTAATGATGGTGTAATGGCTCAGACAAAAGAGCACGTTTTCCTTTCCAGAACACTTGGTGTAGGGCAATTAATTGTTGCTATCAACAAGATGGATATGAAAAATTACCAAGAAGATGCTTATAATAAAGTCAAGGCAGATGTTACTACATTATTGAAAACAGTTGGTTACAAAGTAGAAAATATTTTGTTCGTTCCAGTAGCTTCTTTCCCAGGCGAAGGTGTAGCTAAGAAATCAGACAAGATGCCATGGTATAAAGGTCCAACATTATTAGATGCAATGGATTTGTTAAAAGAGCCTGAAAAACCAACAAACTTGCCATTAAGACTTCCAATCCAAGATGTATATAACATCACAGGTATTGGTGTTGTTCCAGTTGGAAGAGTTGAAACTGGTGTCATGAAGATTGGTGACAAAGTCATTGTTGTTCCAGGCAGAGAAGGAAAAGGCATCACAGGTGAAGTTAAATCAATAGAGATGCACCACGAACAAATGGACAGAGCAGAGCCAGGAGACAATATTGGATTCAACGTAAGAGGCATCGGCAAGAAAGATATTGCCAGAGGAGATGTACTTGGACATGTTGATCATGTACCAACTGTTGCCAGTGAGTTTACTGCGCAGATGGTTGTATTGAATCATCCAACTGTTGTTACTGTTGGTTATACACCAGTATTTCACATACACACAGCACAAGTTGCTTGCCAAATTGTAGCAATATTGAAAAAGCTAAATCCAGCAACAGGCGAAGTATTGGCTGAAAATCCAGATTTCATCAAGAATGGAGATGCGGCAATCGTTAAGATCAAGCCAATGGTTCCATTGGTTATTGAAATGCAAAAAGAAATTCCACAATTAGCAAGATTTGCTATAAGAGACAGCGGAACAACTGTTGCAGCCGGTATGTGCATTGACTTGGTAAAGAAAGTTTAAATTAAACTTTTAATTATTTTTTTATTAATTATCTTTTCGTTTAAAAAATAGTGAGAAAATAAGAGGATTAGAATAAGAGGGTGAGATTTCCAAATTTATATTAAATTATAGTTTATATTAAGCATGATTAACATGTGTATAATCATGGGGTAAAATATGCAAAAAGCAAGAATAAAACTAGCAAGCACTGACATTAACAAAATTAATGAAGTATGCCAAAGGATTAATGAGATTGCAGAAAAGACCGGCGTAGAGCTTAGGGGTCCAATCCCATTGCCAACCAAAAGATTAAAATTGACGACAAGAAAAGGTCCTTGCGGAAACGGCACTGCAACATGGGAAAGATATGAAATGAGAATACATAAAAGGCTTGTTGATCTTGGCATAGACGAGCGTGCTTTAAGACTTGTTATGAGAGTTCCTATCCCAGAAGGATTGCATATTGAGATTGAGATGGTTGATTAGTTCTTTTGGTTATATTTCTATTATAACCTGTGGTATATTATTCTATTCTTACAATTCTATCGATTAAATCTAATTGATAATTTCCCTCTTTTGTGACTAGCAGGGTTTCATAACTTTTCACAACGTCTGGAAACTTGTCTCTTAATTCATTTAACATTGAGCACAGGTTTCTAAATGAATTAATTTCTACTTCTAACTCAAGCTGCCATGGGCCAACGCAGAATATTATTGCAGTAATATTTTGTTGTTCTCTACCCCATTGAACAATAGATGGAATAATCCCTCCTCTAGGATTGTGCAATGTAAGAAGAACTTTATAAAATTCATATCCTATTTTTGCTGTATTGATTGAAGGCCTAAAATATACAACAACGCCAGAATCCTTTAATTCCTGAATAATCTTCTTTATTGTCTTAACATTTGTCTTTGATTTGTGAGATAATTCTACATAGCTTACTCTTGAGTTATATGATAATAAGCGAAGTATTTTAAACGAATTAGTGGATATCTTTTTCAAAAATGGTTTCTCTTGGAAAGCACTTTCTATAAGTTTAGAATGTTTACTTAATAAAAAACCTCTTGTATGGTATTCAAAACTAACATTTATCAGAATAGCTGAGTCTGTTATTATTTTTCCATATTTATCTTGAAGTGCATTAAAGAAAGCATTAAATTCATGAGGATTCTTTGCCAGTATACAAATAACCGCATCATAAATGCCTGCACATTCTCCATACCACCAAACCCTAAGATGTTTTTCAATATACTCAAAAAATTGTGTTCTTTCTAGTCGAGTGGTTGACCTAAGAGAAATCCACAATTTCCAAACAGTTAAATCAAATTTTGAAGGGTCAAGCAAACAATAATATCCTCTAATAATTCCCTTTTTTTCCAGCTGTTTTAGCCGATATTCTGCAATAGTTCTTGATATTCTTGATACTTTTGCCAATTCACTGATGGGTATACGTGCATTTATTTCAATAGCAGACAATATCTTTTTGTCGACCTTATCCAGATGGTTATTATTTATTTCTTCCATTTTTATATAACTAAAATACCCCTTATTAATAAAAAGTGATGAATACTTATTTAAATATGTTTCGCTAATCTTTTGAGTTATGACCACAAAAGTTCATTTGAAAAGTTTAGGACGAGCAAAATATCACTTCTTTGCAAGATATCACTTCTTTAATAGTGCTCTTTCTAACAAAAATGAACAAATGCCTGTAATGTATATGATGATGCACTATATGCATCTCCTTTTCTTTTATAAAACTTGAAAATGGGAGTAAGTAGGAGGTAAATAAAATGATATCAACAGGACAAGCAGAAAAATATGCACGATCATGGGAACAAGGAACATACGGAGCAGAAGATGAATCTCCATTGCAGGAGACAACACCATTACTGGAAAGTTTCATAACACATTTACAGAGATATAGGCAGTCAATGTCTAAAGTTCCTCTTGTTCTAGAGGGGGGAGCAGGTTCAGGTGACCATGCCATTAGGCTTGTTCAAAATGGTTTTCTTGTGATTGCAAATGAATACAGCGAGGTTGCAACAGCAAGAATTCTTCAGCGAGGAAACGCCAGGTTACCTAAATGTACTAAAACCAGACTTCAAGTGGCTCAAGGAGATATTGTTAGATATTTAAGAGAACAAGAGTCAAGATCTTTGATGGGTTTTTATGCAAATTCTGTACTTCATACATTTTCACAGGAAGAAAGATCTGCGTTATATACAGCTGTTCATAGAGTTCAACCCCAAGGCGGGCTCGTTGCAGTTTCATTTAAGGCTGAAGGTGATAGTGTTCAGTATAAAGGGGAGTTTAGAGAAGAAACAGAGGCAGGAAAAATTGTTGAAGATTTAATTGGGATAAACAGACTTTTTGTACGTAATCCTGAACCATTAATTGAAGAGTTGACTAAAGCAGGATACAAGCATTTAGAGACATTCGCTTGGAATGTAGTAAAATATATTGCAGTGAATACCTATGATCTTGGTGAACGAAAATTCATCGGCTTTTTAGCACAGAAAGAATAATGTTGATATACATGACAAAAATAAAAACGAGTGTTATTGGAAGTTATCCAAAGTATCCTAAATTAGTAGGGGAAGATTTCAATCCACGCTGGTTGCTAGTTTCTGAATATAAGGAAGATTGGATAAAAAATAAAACAAAAGAACTTTATGATGAAGCAGTTCGTTGGGCAATCAAAGAACAAGAAGAGTCTGGTGTTGACGTGGTAAGTGATGGAGAACAGCGTAGAACTAACTATATATTATATCATTGCCATCATTTAGATGGTTTCGATTTTGCTAACAAAGAAGAATTAGTTTGTAGGGGAGGAAAAGTAAAGACATTTGTGCCAGTAATTCGTGGGTCTGTTAAGGCAACAAAACTCTTTCTTGCCGATGAGTTTCGTTTTCTACAATCTTTAACGAAGAAAGAAATTAAAGTGACAATTCCTAGCCCACTAACCATTATTGATTCAGTTAAGGATTCTTATTATTTTGATGAAAAAAAGTTGGCTTTTGATATTGCTAGGGCGATTCAGAAAGAGGTTCAGTCTTTAGTACAAGCAGGTTGTTCAGTCGTCCAGATTGATGAACCGGTTTCTATACGAGAACCCAAAAAATTTTTTGACTTTGGTCTTAAAGCGTTGGAAATATGTTTTGAAGGAGCTGATGGTATAAGCAAAGAAGTTCATATTTGTAGGGGATATCCAAATAATGAGAGAGATACAAAAGCAGAGATAAAGGCATACGAGCAGGTTATTGAAGCTCTATCTCATAGTGTGGTTGATAAAATAGCTGTAGAAGATGCGCATGAACACTTAGATTTAGAAGTTTTCAAAAAATTTGGTTCTAAGAAAATTATTTTAGGAGTTGTAGATGTTGGAAATCCACGTATTGAAACAGTTGAAGAGATTGAAAATAGAATTAAAGAAGTTCTTAAAGTAGTTTCTCCAGATAAACTTCTGGTTGCACCAGATTGTGGACTTTTGTTGTTGAAGCCGGAAATAGCAAAAGCAAAGTTGACAAACTTAGTATTAGCAGCCAGAAATGTTAGAGAATAGGTTTAGCCATTCAGAAAAGTCACTATACTTCATTCAAATATTCACCTATCCCTATTTCTCTTCAAATCCTCACCTTCTCCGTCGCTTTATCATACGCTTCCAGCGGCATATCCTTAATAAGTGTTTCTAACAGAAAAACATCTAACCCAAAAGAATCAATAATTTTCTTTGCATCTTTTTTCGATAGTCTTTTTTTATACTTCATAAAATATAAATCTATAATTGCCTCTCTTAATCCATTCGCTAGTTTTTTCTCTTCCTGCATGTATAATTTTCTTTTTAGGAATGCTCTGTCTTTCTCATTATTTTTACCTTCTGCCTCTTTTTTATATTCTTTATTATCTTCATTATCCTCTTCATAATTCGACCAGTGTGTTATGCTGATTATTACTGAGGTTGTGTCTGGCAGCGGATAAAATGATTCTTTTGCAATATCCTTAAGTTTATTGATATTCAAAAATGCAGTGAATATTGGATTTTGCAGTGCTTTTTCTGCAAAACTTTTCGGAACAATCAGAACACATAACTCAACATACTTTGCGAAGATTAAATGTTTCAAAAGCGATTCGCAGATAGAAAAAGGGAGATTGGCAATGATTTTATTAAAATTTCCTGCTTTTTTCCTTAAAACATCCATTGCATGATCATAGATTACAATTACATTCGCTGTGGGTATTGTCTGCATTATCTGCTTAAACTGTGAATCAACCTCTACACAGATTACCTTTTGCGCATATTTTGCAAGCTCTTTTGTGATGTTGCCTGTTCCAGAGCCAATTTCCAACACAATATCTTTTTTTGTTATATTTGCAGCTGAAATCAGCTCAGAAATAGCTTTTTCATCTACTAAGAAATGCTGGTCATAATTAGGGTTAATTTTAAGGTTATTTTGCTCAATTTGTTGTATTGTTTGTTCTTTTAGGCTCATAAAGCAGAGATAATTGATTGTATTTATTAAGTTAATTGCATTTTGTTTTTATTTCGTTCCTGGCATGTCCAACTCGTTCACTATGAAAACTAGGTGCTGGGTTCTAGGTGCTGGGTGCTAGTTACGATGAATTATCGCCGCCAGCACCTAGCACCCAACACCTATTTTAAATTTTCATGGGACGGTGGCTGCGCCCACAAACAGGTTAAGAGTGGAAAAAAACTGCTAAGAAACAGAAAATAAACAGGAAATCATCTAAACAAATAAATAATTTCAAATCAAGAATTAATACAAACTTCAATAACTCACATACGCTGCTCTTCTCCCTACATTGTTTTTGATTTTATAAAACTTTGTTACTTTGACGCCGCCTTTTGTTTTTACCTTTGCTCTAGTTTTTGCTTTACCTTTTTTAGATATCTTTGCAGCAGCTTTAAGAGCTCTTGCTGTCTTTGCGCTTGGTTTAGTGTACACACCTAAACTTTCTCTGATTGCTTTAGAATTTGATTTCATGGGAGTTTTTAAAGATATTTTATGCCTTTGTGCATTTTCAGTGTCTGACAAATCCGCTGCATCTTTTTTTTCTTCTATTTTATACTTTCTCTCGTCAAATATTACCTGATTTACTAATCTCATATAATCTTCTGCACCAGTGCATTTTAGGTCATACTTGAAGATTGATTTGCCGAATTTAGGGGATTCCTTTATTTTTGAACTTACTCTTATAGGATCAGCAACAAGCTCATAAAAATCATTGCTCATCTGATTTAATATTTCTACGCATAAGCTGTTCCTTGCATCATACATTGTCGGAACAATTTTTGATATTGCAATTTCATGGTCATATCTGTCAGAGATGTAATTTATCAAGTCTACAATAGTTCTTAATCCTTTATAACTTAAGTAGTCGCAGCCAACAGGTATTATTATTTCTGAAGAAGCTAATATTGCATTTTGAGATAAAAGACCAATTGAAGGCGGACAATCAATAAGAACATAATCATAATTTTTTATATGTTCGCTTCCCCGCAGTTTTCTTCGCAGCAAAGTTTCCTTATTTTCCATTCCTAACATCTGCGCTTCTGCCCTTATCAACGATTCTTTGCAGGTTATCATATCAAAATTAGTTCCGAGATTTCGTATGCATTCCTGAATATCTGCATTGTCTATCAGAAAATCATACATATCTTTTTGTGAAGAATCATTAAAGCAAGTGGCAATATTACCCTGAGGGTCTAAATCAATCAAAAGAACTTTTCTGTTTTTTCTTGTAAGGCCTGCGCCAAGATTAATGGTGGTTGTTGTCTTTCCAACACCTCCTTTTTGATTAAGAATAGATATAATACGCATTGTTACTATCACCAATACATTTCTTTTTTCTTCTCTGCTTTTTTAGTATAAACTACCGCTTGTTGTTTCTATTTGTTTCTATCTTTCTTCTCTAACAATTTTGTGAAATGACCCTTCTATATAAATATTTCTAAATTACAATGGATATAATAGGTTATTACGAGAACAAAAGAGAAGATTCGTCACTTACGAATACAAGTTTTATCGAACGAAAAATGAATGCAAAGCAAGCGCATCACGTATTAGAATATAGAAGGTTTTGAATAACTTATTGAAATAGTCAAAACCTTTAATAGAGCCGCTTTGAAAATCAAATAAAAAGAGGGTTGTTCAAAGCTCTCTATTTGATTAATCCTTTGAGATGGTCTGCTCTTTCTTGGCCAATCTTTCCTATCTTCAGAAGATAATCTGGATTTGTGACTGCAATAAAAGGTAAGTCTCTTAGTAATGCCCTGTTTCTGCCTTTATCGTCTTTCTCATTCAAATCCATACCATAACCAACAATCCAATGATCATCAATCTTAAATAATGGATAATGAATTCTTATATCACCTTGATATTTTTGCGGCTTGAACAGCAAACTAAATATTTTTATTGAAGCTGGATTAAAAAGTTTTATGCGCGCATTAATGTTTTGGAGTGTTATCCCTTCATCAAAGATATCCTCTGCAATTAAAACATTGTCGCCAGAGCAAACACTTCTCACATCATAAGAAATAATAGGCGCCTCTGTACTAACAACTTTTTCATCATACCTGCTTGCTTTTATATTTCCTTCTATGATTCTTAAGCCATATTTAAACAATGAATTTTTCAGAACGCCAAAAGATTCTCTTGCGCCGTCAAGAACATATACACCAACAACAGTATTAACTTCTGGCGGAGTCAGATATTCCTCCACGATAATTTTCGCAGCATCATCGATAACTCTTAACAGTTCATCATTTGGTATCAGAACTCCTGCTATCTTTTCTTCATATTCTGCGAGATAACGGTGCTGAGCTTCCGGAAGATGCTTCTTTAAATCTCTGTCTAAAACTTTACCTTCTAAGTCTAATGAACGGAATGTCATGAAAAAGTCAAGACTTCAACTATTTTATATGTTTTATTGTGTTGAATTATAATAATGACCAAAATTATTATCAATAAATGGTGATTTGTTTGAATTTGTTGGATTATATTCCCAATTACACATTATTTCTCATTAAAAATATAAATAATAAGCAATTCCATGCAAAATAAACAATAGAACTTACATACAAATATACACCTCTTTTAAAAACTTGAAAAATAATCATGAGACGGGTGGCTTCGCCCACAAACGTGTGTCGAGCGGAAAAAAGTTTAAGAGTCATTAATTATTTAAACAAATATACTAAAAGCAATTAATTACAAACTGGGTATTATACCCCGCAGCTTGCTGCGACACCCAGTTTGTAATCTTAAAAATGCCGGTCACGAAGTGACAAATTCATCGTATACAACAAAATGCTTTGCATTTTGTGTGCATCTTAACTTGTTCAGATTGCACCTCACAGCTTGCTGTGGTTGAGTAGGCGAATTTGAGGCATTTTTTTTGATTTGTTCGAAAATTAATTGCTTTTAGTATATAATCAAATAATCTGTAATAATTAGCATTTTCGAGGTGAAGTGATATGGTAAAAATAGGAATTATCGGCGGAACAGGATTGGAGAATCCAGACTTTTTAAAAGATTTTCAGGAGAAAGATGTTGAAACACCATTTGGAAAACCTTCAAGTAAATTAATCTGCGGGAAAATCAGCGATGTTGATATTGCTATTATTTCCCGTCATGGAAAAACCCATACAATTATGCCAACCAATGTAAATAACAGGGCGAATGTGTGGGCGCTGAAACAGGAAGGCTGCACGCATATATTGGCGGCAACTGCCTGCGGCAGTTTGAGGGATAATATTAAGCCAGGTGACCTTGTTTTTATTGACCAGTTTATTGACAGAACTTCTAAACGGCATATGAGCTTTTATGGAGATGATGCATACATGCCTAACGCTGTTTGCCACATTCCAATGGCAGAGCCATTTTGCCATAATTTAAAAAATATTCTGATTTATGAAGCTGAAAAATTAGGATTAGGATTTCACGCAAAAGGAACCATTGTAACTATCGAAGGCCCAAGATTTTCAACAAAGGCAGAAAGCCATATGTTCAGGCAATGGGGAGCAGACGTCATAAACATGAGCACTGTTCCAGAAGTTGTTCTTGCAAGAGAAGCAGGATTATGCTATGCGTCAGTCGCAATGAGCACAGATTATGACTGCTGGAAAGAAATGGAAGAATCTGTCGACATAAACATGATTTTACAAACAATGAAAACAAATGCGGAGAATGTAACCAAATTGTTTTTATCAGTTATTCCAAAGATTAAGCATACACACTGCGAATGTAATGAGCACATAAAAACAGCGGTGATGGGCGAAGTAAGTGAAGTTGAAAAAAACGATATTGTTGAAAGAAAAGATAATAACTTAACTGCTTTTCATGAAAACGAAAAAAAGGACAATATTCAAATAAAATCAAAAATAAGAACTATTCCTAACTGGCCAAAACAAGGCATCATGTTCAGAGACATTACCACACTGTTAAAAGATCCAATTGGTTTGCAGTTGGTTATAGATGATTTGGTAAAAAGATACAGAGGAAAACCCATTAACAAGATTGTAGGGATTGAATCAAGGGGTTTTGTGATAGGCGGAGCATTGAGTTATGCTTTGGGCATTGGGTGTGTGCTTGCGAGAAAACCAGGAAAATTGCCTGCTGCAACTGAATCACAAGAATATTTATTAGAATACGGAAAGGATAAGATTGAAATACACAAAGATGCAATCTCCTCTGGAGATAATGTGCTTATCATCGACGATCTTCTTGCGACAGGAGGAACTGCAATGGCTGCGATAAAACTTGTCGAGAAACTCGGCGGGAAAGTGCAGGAAGCAGCATTTATTGTTGATCTTCCAGAAGTTGGCGGGAGAAAGAAATTGCAGGATGCTGGATATAATGTTTATTGGCTGACTGAGTTTGAGGGGGAGTGAACTTTTCTTTCTCCGCAGAACAAACCATAAAAATTAAATTCCACACAGATTAAATAATAATTCATATGCCTTTACAACATCCTTCTGTTTGACGAAGAAAAACATCTCCGGAACACAACTCATAACTTCTACTACATTTATGTTATGCATCATAAGCTCTGTTGAGAGAACAGTTATTATGCCGGGTGTCTTAACTGCCACTTCCGAAAGCTGGATATTGATCTGTGCAAGGTTGCCTTCTATTTTAATAATTGATTTTTGGTCTATACAAGATAAAATCTTTTTTTCATTCTTTTTATTTATCATTATCTTTATTGACCCCTCACCCTGTATAATTACTAAAAGCTGGCCTTTTTCATAATCAATAAGAGAAAACACTTTTTGGAGAATCTCCTGCGTTTTCTTGTTCTTTTCAATAGCAATGCTGATTATGTTTGATGTTAACCTGACATCTTCTGAAAGAGAGATAATCTTCTTTGCCTCTTCATATTTTTTCTCAAGAGGTCCATCTTCCTTGTATCGCCTTATTGCTGTAATTACTGCATCAATTGTTGCTGGCAGTTTGTGCTCCTTGATGATGTATACTGCAAGGGCTCTTATGTTGACTATCTTCTTTTCCATGGATCTTCTTATAACTATATCCTCCTCAATAGCTTTCCATACTTGTTTTGCCACAGATGTCATAAATGACACATATATGTCAACTTATTTATATTTTTTGTTATTTTTGTCACAAGTTTTATATGGCTTTTAAGCTTTACTTTGTTTTAGAAAAAATTTAGGAATCAGCTTTGGAGGAAATTAAAATGATAAGAGAAAGTGGGTTATTGTTCACATCTGAAACAAAAGAGAAGATGAGGAGAATGGAAGAGGGAAGATGGAAACAAGAAGACGAAGAGAAGAGAAAAGAAGAGGAGGGGAGAATTAAATTACCCTCTGAAAGAATAGCTTATAAATTCAACATGCAACATCACCCTGAGAAAGATATAATATTTGTAAATATAATTCCACAATATGCATGCGTTAACAGCTGCATATTTTGTGAGAGAAAGAGGAGAGTGAATAATATATATGAAGAACAGGTTGGGCATCCTTTATGGTTAGAGAGAAAACCGAGTATTGAGGAAACAATTGAAGCAATAAGAGGTAAGATAAACAAAAGTACAGAAGAAATTACATTTGTTGGCATGGGAGAACCATTTGTGTATTTTGATGATATGGTCAGAACCATCACGAAGATAAAAAAAGAGTTTTCTGTAGAGCAGGGATATTCTTATATGGTAAGGGCTAATACAAACGGCTTAATATATCATATCCATGGATATAAGGAACAAGCAAGGACAATAAAAGAAGCAGGACTTGATGAGATAAGAATATCAGTCAATGCAATCAACAGCGAAGATTATAAGATGCTATGCAATCCACCAAAGGGAGATGGAGGTAACCCATTCTCAAGAATTATGCATTTTATAATAGACTGCAAAGCGGCATCAATAGACACAAAAGTAAGCTTTGTAACTGGATATGACTCAAAAGGTATTACCACGAGAAGCCCTGAGGACTATTTTGCTTTTGCACAGAGCATAGGGATTGCAAAAGAGGATGTTATCTTAAGGCAATACACAACTTCAAGATGTCTTGAAAGAGAAAATATAATTGTTAAAAATGGAACAATAGAATATGTAGTGAAGAAGATAGATGATATAAGGAAGAGAATTCCCTACAAACAAAATATCACAACGCAAGAAATCAGAAATAGATTAAGTGTTGTTTCTGGTGTAAAAGTTGCTTATAAGGACAAGAAGAATGTTGGATTCATGGTTTGGCACGAGAAGAATTCAGAAACAGCATATATATGGATAGGGTTAGTAGATGAAACTAATTCAGGCATTGGTTCATCTATGTTAGATTCAATAATTGAGGATACAAATGGATATAGAATGATTGAAGCAAAGACAACAAAAGACAATTATCCATGCAGGAGAATGCTTGAAAAGAAGGGATTCAACATAGAAACAGAGAATGAAGATGTTTTAACATATAGAATGTATAGTGAAAGATATAAAGATTGTCTAAAAAGCCAAATTCTTGAAACAAATGTTTTTGTAAGAATTTGTGCTTTGTGTTAAGATTATTTTTTGTGTTAATATTTTTTATCAACCTTTAACTAAACTCTAATGCAACATTTCTCCTGTTATCGGCTTTAACTGATCATAACTGACACCATGCTTGTATTCGACAAACTGCGAAACAATGCTATCAACCCAGGATTTATCGCTGTGAGTTAATATTTTACTGCCTTTTCCTGCCCGACAATGCATCATAATCCTTTCAAAAGCATCTTGAGCTTCAAGTGAGAACTTAGTCCTTCGTACAACATACACACTATCATCTGGAAGTTCTAAATGAGCTATACCTTCTCTTAATCCTAAATTTCTGGCAAGATCAAACGCAGTTGGATTTAGATTTCCATGCAGCTCTTTAGGATCATATTGAGCTATCCAATATCTTGATTGAAAAGGATCATATAAAACACTAACACCTGTTTCTGAATGAAATATATAACCTGATGCAATACTCGTCTCAAATTCAGCATAAATAACTCTTAGGCTGATATCAGAAGTATCGTTGTCTCTATTACCTTCTGTTTTTTTACATATATTTGAACTTGTAACTGCACTATTAATTCCACTATTTGCGCTATTTGACATAATATCCCCACTAATTTATATTTTAATTATGCTTTTTAAATTATCTTGTTAAATTATTTGATTTGTAAAAAAGAATAAACCAATCATATATAAATTTTTGGTTGAATCGAACTTCATCCAAAAATTGACCAAATCCTATTTTAGTGCAAAAAATAACAACAATGGCGGTGACGAGGCAGGGGAACCCCTTTGGGATGCCGAGTAGGTCAAAATTCCACAGAATTTTGACCGTCACCTGCCCTTGTTGTTGTTATTTTTTGCAAATACTAAACAAAATTAAGAAAGCTCATTAAATGGATGAAGCAGTGAAATCCATTTTCGCCATAATATTTATAAAACCCTCTTATTTCTATAAGAATACAATGCAAGTCACAGGTATACAACGGCACAAACTGAAAAAATTTGTCAAGGAACTAGAGCCATTTAGAGGCAGACATACTGAATTAGTTACTGTTTATGTCCCTGCAGAATATGATATGGTTAAAATAATTAATCATCTCGCTGAAGAGCAAGGCACAGCATCCAACATTAAATCATCATCCACTAAAAAGAATGTAACAGATGCACTCGAAAGAATGATACAGCATCTAAGGGTTATAGGAAGAACACCTGAACATGGATTGGCGGTATTCTCTGGAAATGTTGCAGAAAGAGAAGGCCAAAGCGATGTGAGGGTATGGAGCATTGAACCACCTATCCCATTGAAATTAAGATTGTACAGATGCGACAAACAGTTTGTTCTTGATCCTTTGGCAGAGATGTGCACTGAAAAAGAAGGATATGGCTTGGTTGTTATGGACAAAAGAGATGCTCATATTGCAATGTTGAGAGGCAAGACAATCATTCCTCTTGCAAAGACGCATTCAGAAGTTCCTGGAAAGTTTAAAGCCGGGGGACAAAGCGCTCTTCGTTTCGAGAGACAGAGAGAAGGTGCTGCTATACAGCACTACAAAAAAGTAGGAGAATACATGAAAGAGCTGTTCTTGAATAATCCTGATATAAAAGGAATCATTGTCGGCGGGCCAGGTCAAACAAAATATGAGCTGGTTAACGGGGATTATATAACTGACCAAGTCAAAAAAAAGATTATTGCAGTCAAAGATATTGGCTATACTGACGAGTTTGGATTCCAAGAATTAGTTGATAAATCAGAAGATGTGCTTGCCAATGAGGAGATTGCAGACGAGAAAAAAATTATGAACAAATTCTTTGAAACACTTGCAAAAGAATCTGGCAAGGTTAGTTATGGCGAAAAAGAAGTATTCGAACATTTGTCTATGGGTATTGTTGATACGCTTTTATTGTCAGAAGCATTAAGTAACGAGGACATAGAAAAGTTCGAGGAAGAAGCAAAGAAATACAACACAACAGTTAAAATCATTTCTACTGAGACGAGAGAAGGAACGCAACTGGAGAAGATGGGGAAGGTTGCTGCTATTCTTAGATATAGTGTGTAAACGAGGTGCTGGTGCTAGTTTTTAAGTGGGTGCTAGGTTCTATGTGCTGGGTGTTAGTTACGATGAATTATCGCCGCTATCACCCAGCACCCAGCACCTAGCACCTAATCCACAACCACAACCTAAATAAACCACCACTAATTCTTATTTTTCTATGGATTACACAAATATCATACACAAATCATTCATGGAGCTCTGGCCAGAAAAGGAATTAAAACACGAGCTTAATTTAACCTATTCAGGTAAATTCTCAGATTACAATGCAAATGTGAATTATACTGCATGGAAACTGAATTTTAAGCTGAGCAAAACTTGGAAAGGTGTCGACGAGGATATAAGAATTGGTTTAATTCAAAGCCTGCTGATTAAAGTATTCAAAACACAGGAATATAAAAATTACGAGAAAAACAATAAAGTAGAGCTGTACAATATGTTTTTGAAAAATATTGCATTGGTTGCGCCAAGAAAAGAAAGCGAACCTGCGCTTGTTGAATCATTTTCACGGGTTAATGCAGCCCATTTTAACGGTATGATGGATATGCCAAATTTATTGTGGGGGCAAAGAAGCCTGACAAAACTTGGCAGTTATGAATATGGCAGTGATACTGTGACTATCAGTACTGTGCTTAAAGAAGTGCCATCCCAAATGCTTGATTATGTTGTTTATCATGAATTGCTGCATAAAAAGCATAAATTCTATCATAAAAACGGCAAAAGCTATCATCATACAACCATTTTCAGGAATGACGAGAAGAAATTTGAGAATTCTGAACAATTAGAGAAAGAAATAAAATCCTGTTTAAGAAAAAAGAAAGTAAAGAAGATGTTTTGGGGATTGTTTGATGTGTGAAATATCTTTAACGATTTTACTGGTTATTTTCAAAAATTAACCTATATACTTCAGTATATAAATATATTTAAATAAACATTTTGAGAAAGATTAGTAAATAGTGGGGGTGGAAAAGGAGATGATTCATATTAGCTTTAGCTCAGATAAGATAAAAATGATGGAAGGGACATTGAAGGATGCCTTTAATGTCGTCAGGGAAGAGTTGGATGATCATAGAGAAGCAATAAACCAAAGCACCAATGAAATCCAGACAAACTATGAATACCTCTGCAAACTTGATTCTAAGATTGAAAAATTAGGTGAGAGAATAGATGAGCTGACTATGTTTATCAAACAACTCAAAGGACAAGAGCAAAAAAAGTTTATTGTTTCAAGATTAACGCGAAAAGAGCAGGAAGTCTTTCTTTTCGTTTACATGAATGAAGAGATAACATATAAAGAAATTGGAAGAAGATTAGCATTGACAGAAGAACTAGTAAGATGTTATATTGGAAATTTAACTGAAAAAGGCGTTCCGATACTAAAAAAGAGAATAGGCGAGGAAGAGTTAATTACCCTCGATCAAGATTTCAAAGCAGTACAAGCAAAAGAAAACATTGTTGGAATAAACGAAGAAATAAGCCATACTGTCCAAAATTCATGATTCTGGTTTGAGAATGAGTAGATTTTTCTTTTTTTTTCTTTTTTTTAATTTTTTTCTAGGAAGATGTAATCCTTTTTTTGTAGTTCCTGGGCGAAGCCACACGTCTCATGAATTTAATTCGTTTATTTTTACAAATAAGGCCGTTCTAATAAAACTATCAAAAATACTTTAAAGAATAATCATGAAACTTGGAATTCGTCCTTAAAATACATTGTGACCGAAAGAAAGAGAAACTGAAAATAAACCAAATAAATTCTATTTGCGTTTCTTTCCCTTCTTTTTTATATGCTTCTTCTCTCCTAATTTTTTCAGCATAATCTGATAATCTTTGCTTATCCCTTTTGTTTTTATAATCTCCTGTTTCTTGAACACAGCCAAGAATGGTTTCTCTTCCATTATTTTATTGAATTTGATATAATCATTTTGGGTTATTTTGCTGTCTTTAAGAAGCATTTCCTGCGCTTTTTGCTGCGCTTCTGAAGTTTTATATTCTTCAACAACCAGGAATTCGTTTTTTCTGTCAGTAGCATGCGCAATATATCCGTGAATAAATCCTTTTGACTTCTGCACAATATTGAGATGATGCCTCATATGCTTTAAAGCAAATGGCAATTGGCCATTCTTTACTTTGAATAAACCCATACAAACAAACATGATATCACCTTTTTTGTAGATTACTGTTAAAACTAGTTTATAAATATTTAGATTTTAAAATGCATTACAATTCACACAGCATTATAATTCAAGAAGCATTAGCCGTATAACACAGTTTAAACACAAAAAACTTTATTAATGAACAAGAGATTCTTTATGTAACATAAAAGAACAATATTTATACAAGATAAAAGAATAATAAAAAGTGAAATGAACCACCCAGCACTAAAGTGCTGGGTATCCTGAAAGCAATTTCTGAAATTTTGCAGTTCTATTTGTACCCGCAATATAATTTTGAATTGCTTCT
>JAGVYH010000037.1 GCA_018303325.1 Candidatus Woesearchaeota archaeon | reverse complement strand
TGTTCTGTTAATGCATTCTTGTCTTTTGTGCCTGCAAAATTAATAAATTTAGGATATATATTCCAATGATTAGCTATTCTTGTAATAGCATCAATTGTATTGCAGTTCTTCTTGATTAATCTATAATAAGAATATTCTCCGAAAGCCAATGCACTTTCCTGAACATTATCTTTGTCAATCTCTTTGTTAGGTTCATTGTATTTATTGCCTTCATTGCTAGAATGATTATTAGGAATATTGTTAGAAATAGGTTTAGAGATAAATTTAAGCGTATCTTCGTCACTAACTTCCCGTACTATGAAATCTTCTGGTGTTTGCTTGAATTTGAACATAATAAGTTGGGAAACGCTATATATTCTTATAATTTTTGCTTTTGTAAAATATATACCAAAAGATAATATCATTGGTTAGATAACAAGATATTTCTCATCCCAAATACATCTGTAAATATAATTTTGCATCCGTTAATATTTAAAGGTTACTAAAATTAAACTATAGTTTAAGATTAGTAAGACTAAAATTAAAGTGATATTTAACATTGTTTTATTCCAAAACCAACTTGCTCACAAGACACTGGCGATATTTTGAACGCTGCCCATTTTATGAAAAATTATATAAATTAGCCATCTTTTTATAAAAGGTTATGGAACAAGTTATTATCATTGGTGGTGGCCCAGCAGGTTACACCGCAGCAATTTACGCTGCAAGAGCGCATTTAAATCCGCTGGTTTTTGAAGGCTCACAATACGGCGGACAGTTAATGTTCACAACAGAAGTAGAAAATTTTCCAGGATTTCCTAAAGGAATAATGGATCAGCGAAGATGTTACAAAAGTAGATCTGCAAGGTTTACAAGGAAATCTAAAAGATAAGAGAAAAATTATAGTTTTTGCAGATAAAAAGAAGTATGAATCAAAATCCTTGATTATAGCAACAGGCGCAGGATATAGAAAATTAGGTTTAGAAAACGAAAAAAAATTGTCTGGAAAAGGTGTGAGCTACTGCGCAACCTGTGACGGCTACTTTTTCAAAGGCAAAGATATTGTTATTGTTGGCGGCGGAGATGCTGCATTGGAAGAAGCTGATTTTCTGACAAAATTTGCTAATTCTGTCAAAATTATCCACAGAAGAGATGAGCTTAGGGCATCAAAATTCATGCAGGACAGAATTTTTGCAAACAAAAAGATTAGTTTTGTATGGAACAGCGAAGTAGTTGATATTCTCGGAAAAGATAAGGTTGAAGGTGTAAAAATAAAGAATAATAAAACCAATCAAATCTCAGACCTAATCTGCAAAGGCATATTTGTAGCAATTGGTCATGTTCCTAATACACAATTATTTGAAGGCCAGCAAAACATTCTTAAAATGGAGAAAGGATATATTATAACTGAGCCAGGAACCTCAAAAACAAGCGTGAAAGGTGTATTTGCAGCTGGCGATGTTCAAGACTGGAAATACAGACAGGCAATAACATCTGCTGGAACAGGGTGTATGGCAGCGATAGATGTGGAAAGGTATCTGGCTGAGATAAAGCATGAGAAGAAATAGTATCTTATTTGCTTAACTTACTTATTTGGAAAAGGCAAAATACTGTGACATTTATATGATATCTTTTCATTTGTATTGCACAAAATCACCATATTTTGTTCAATGGCAATGAACAAAATCAAAAAGCTGAATGCAGCCAATTGGCAACAAGCTGCACGATTTTCTGAGAAAAATGTAGATTTCAATACTTTCTCGGCAGCTATGGTCACTTCATTCTCGAGTTACTCTCCAAGTAACCACTTCCAAACAGGTTTAACCATTATCTTTTTTTTATCTAATCTTATTTCTTCTTCTTGACTATTATCCTTGATCTTGAGTTTTTTCATTGCTTCTTTTAATCCTGAGATTTCCCTCTCTTTATTTTCCTCGTTTAGCTCATAACAAACCTGTATTGCTTGTTTTATTTCTTTATTTTTAACAATAATGAAATCACACTCATTTTCATTAGAATAATAAAACACATCATAATCTTTATTTAAACAATTGAAAACTAAATTTTCCAGGAGCCATCCATTATCTTTAGTTATTTTTTTAGAAAGAATTCCAATAAATCCATTATCTAAAACATAAAACTTTTTATCATTTATTATCTGTTTTTTAAAAGAATAATCAAATTTAGTTATAGTTTTGGCAAAATAAGTATCTTCAAGATAAGATATAAATTTTTTAATAGTGTTAACGCTATTTATGTTAATAAATTTCTTTATAGAATTATAACTGAACTTATTAGCAAAATTATATATTAAGTGAGAATATAACTGCTTTAGAACCACAACATTATTTACTTTATACCTAACAGCTATGTCTTTGATTATGGTGTCTTCATAAATTATGGTTAACAGTTCTGGATCGCCGTAAATAAGATATTCCGGCATACCGCCCCTCACCAAATATTCTTCAAAATATTTTTTAATTTCTACTTTTGTTTCTATTTTGTAAATAGCTTCTTTGTTTATTTTAATCCCTTTTAATTCTAGAAATTCCAAAAATGAGAAAGGCCGGACAATGATATCTATATGCCTGCCGGTAAGTTTTGTTCCTAGTTCCCTGCTTAATAGTGTTGCGCTGGAGCCGGTTATAAAAAATTTAAATCCTTCTTCATATAATCTTCTTACAAACACCTCAAAATTAGTTATGTTTTGGATTTCATCAAGAAAAAAAGTTTTCTTTATTCCGTATAACTCTATTAATCCTTCATGAAGCCTATTAAATTCATTTGCTGGAAAATTAAATAATCTTTCATCTTCAAAGTTCAAATAGTAAAAGTCTTCATCATTATAATGATGTGGCAGCTTTATCTTAGGCTCTACCTCTTTTAAAACTGCTCTTTCTACACCATACTTTTTGTTAAGAATTATTTCTCTTTGCCTTACTATTATTTCTTTTATTTCTGCTTCAGGTAACATAAGCATATAATAATATAGGAAGTTTATAAATGTTTTCATTCACATTGCACAAAATCATCATATTTTGTTCATTGACAATGAACAAAATCAAAAAAGTGGTGGTTATATTGTTTTTTGTTAACAGAAAAGGATAAAAACTTAATATTTGTTAATAAAAAAACAGAGATAAACTCAAAAAAAAGTAAAACATAAATTAGGGATTTTTCAGGCATTTACCCTTTGTTGCATCACCATCTCCTTGTGTAAGATCACATGTCCAACCATAACCGCATTGTGCGTTGATGGTGCAGTAACAGGCGTATGTATTGAGTATGGAATCTACACCATTAATATTAGCTGTGTAAGACAACAAATATCTATCTTTTGGACAAGTATATGTTTTGAATAAAATCTTATTAGACTGTGTTTCATAATAATATTCCTTAATTGTGTTAGATATAGCAACGATTTGAATATCTTTAAGTGACATTTGAGATTGTTGGTCCAATGAAATATATATAATATATCCAGATATAAAAGGATTATTAAGATACTCATTGCTTAATTCTGATTCATAATCTACTTTTGAAAAAGTAACTTCATACTCTCCTTCTTGCCAATAACCCCAACTATTATCTTCTGGTGGCTCAAAAGGATTATTTGATGCTTGTTGAGGAGGTATGATTGGATTAAACCAGAAAAAATTATTGGTTTCATCAGACTCTGCTACAACATCATTAACATCAACTACAACTTTCAAATGTGCAACATCTGGAGTAAGTATATTTGTTTTATCAAAATATGCAAAGATGGTAAGAGTACTTTCACCATTCATCTTAAAACCTTCATTAAGATTCATATTTAGCCAGTTTTCATATTCGTCAGTCTGTACTTTGTTGTCATCATATAAATAAGTCATTATCCTAAAATATAAATCACTGCTTTCTGTGCTTGGAACAAATATATCTGTTTGACCATTATTCTTGAAGGTTATCATATATTTGTACTGATTACTCTCTTCACTTACATATTTAACCTTTTCAACAATCAAATCTGGTGGTGTACAGTCTTCTGGACAGCCTTTTGTTGCTTCTCCAATCTCACAAACACCATCATTATCACAACTTATTGTCTGAAGAGATAAACATAAGTTCATATCTGTTGGTGCACTTTCAGGAAGAAGTTCTTTTGCGACTAAATTACAATAATAATCCTCTGGACAAGTATAAGTATCATCACATGGAACACAAGTATTATCTTGAGCACACAGTGCAAATCCTACTTGTGAACCATCTTTAATTATAGAACATTCTTTGCTCTTATCAAGTGCATTTGGATTACAAAGTACACATTTTTTAAGAATTGGGTGGCAACTTTTAAATGATTGATCATTACAATCACTATCACTAAAACATGATTGTGGACAATCTATCGGACAACTTGAGAGTGTTTCACCAATACCACAAATATTATCGCCACAGGATATCACTTTACAATCTTCTGGACAAGTGTGTACATCTTCTCCTTGATCACAAACACCATCGTTACATACTGAAGGAAGTGGACAATCTGCTGGACAATTTTCTCCTTCACCACACACACCATCACCACAAACATTTCCAACTTCTTCAATTTGGGGTGCTATAGTTAATGCTTGAATCTTGCCATAGGCAATATCACCAATACTTAAAGTAAATTTATTCAAACCATCTAAAAAAGGAGCTTCTTTCGTCAGTACACCACTTTCATCCTTAGTAAATGTAATTGTTAAAGGAAAAGTTCCCTCTTCTCCTTTGTATATAACTGACCACGCTTTTCCCGCAGTGATTGGCTGTTTTGTAAAATATATAACAACAGCAAACATGATAATAAGTATAAAAATAGATGTAAAGAAGTATAACTTATTTTTAATGAGGTTTATATTCTTTAATTTTTTTAGGTTCATCATAACTCACTTATTTAATAATTCTTTTTTGATTTATTTTTTTAATTTATCATTACCTTACTTTAACTCCACCAAAATCTTGTTTATTACTTCTTCCTGCCACCCAGATTTTATCAAAGTTGCTTTAATTTTGTCTTGTGCAACACCTTTCTGGATATAATATCCAATATATCGCCTTAATTGCTCTTCATATTGCGCAGGCAAGACATGATGCTGCATCTCGTCAAAAATATAATCAATTACTTCCTTTTTCCAGCCGACATTTTCAAGCATACTCGTTATTTTCTGCCTATCTGTTCCTCTGCCTAACTGAGTTTTAATGTACTTTTTCATTGACTCAAGTTCGTCTTTAGGAATTCCTTTTAATCTTACATGTTCTTCTTTTCCTACCCCTTCTTTCTCTTTCTGTGCCTGTACTGCGCTCTGTGTTGCGCTTATAGTATATCCCTCTTTTTTAGGTTTATATATCCATAATACCATTCCTACAATCAACCCAACTATTGCAATTAATACAATCACTGGAATCCTGTATTTTTCAAATGCAGATGGCTCTGTAACCATTGGTGCTCCTTCTGTTTTGCCAAAAGAAGGTTGTGTAATTGTCCCTTT
Organism: Candidatus Woesearchaeota archaeon; assembly: GCA_018303325.1. Classification (GTDB taxonomy): domain Archaea; phylum Nanobdellota; class Nanobdellia; order Woesearchaeales; family DSVV01; genus JACQSP01. The sequence continues at coordinate 11,274 of JAGVYH010000037.1, read as the reverse complement.
GCCTTCTTCTGTTACTAAACATTTATTTGCGCAAACACCGCCGCAGTCTGTGCCGTCTTCATTATTGTCCTGTTTTTTATTGTTACAGCTTGCGCATTCTTCTTTGTATTGTTTAAACTCTCCTTTCACATTGTATGCTTGGCATTTATAAGTTCTATAACCATTTTTACAGGTTTGTTTATCTAATTGTTTATTGCAATATGCATCATTAAACAATGCCTTTGATTTAGGAATCTTGAGAGGAACACCAGCCATGCTGCCTCCACCACCACCGCCTAAACCTGGCGCTTCTTCACCATCGCCATCTCCGTCGCCTCCTTTTTCGCCGGTATTCACAACAACTATTTCTGTACATAATTCTTTGCTATTAACATTTAAAACATCAACGACAATTTTTAACGGATCAGAGCAAGTAGATTTAGCAGTAAAGCAAACATTATCTTCCCAAATATATTGTGTTTTATCCACGACCTTATCAGCTGGGCATGCTTCTGTATCTTTTGGTTGTGTACAATAAGAACCATCAACTGCATTAACTTCAACTATTAAAGGATCACTGCATAATGTTTTTGATGAAAAACAAGTATTATCTTCCAATATATATTGAGCTGGCCATTCTCCAAGAGGAACATCGTTGCATGAACTTAACGGACAAAAAGAATCAGTTGCAGCATCTACTTTTACTTGTAAAGGATCGCTGCAGATAGCTTGTGTAGAAAAACAAGTGTTATCTTCCCATAAATAATTAATATTTCCATTAATTGGCTGTTGGCATCCTTTTTTTGGACATAATGCAGAATCTGCAACATCAACCTTTACTTGGAGAGGTTCTGAACAAATTGTTTGTGATGAAAAACAAATATCATCACCCCATAAATATAATGGTAGCAAAGTTACTATTTTATCTTCAGGACAAACAGGTTTATTAATAGGTATTTTTGAAGAACAATCGCCAACCTCAGCAGATTCAATAGAAATTGCTTGTTCCAATAATGAGTATTTAAAATTTAGACAATAACCAGTTACATGTATGTTTGCAAGTTTCATAGCATCTGTATTACCAACAACTGATTCACATTTACTGATTTTAATTTCAACTTTCTCATCAGTAATTGATTCACCAGTAACATAATATGAACAAATACCGTTCTCTGTTTTCATTATTGTTTGTCCTATACCAACATCTTGGTCTTGACCAACATAATCAGTTATTTTTAAATCTAAATCTTTCTCTCCAATTAAATCATTAAAAGTAACTGCTTTATCATTTCCAGCTATATTAATAATAGTTGTTTCGCCCTGTTTAAGAGCAAGGGCACTAGGCAGAACAACTAAAATTACAAAAATTAAAAGGAAAAAGTGTTTCATGTTGTTTGAAATGGATTAAACCAGAAATCATTATTGTTTTCATTAGATTCGTCTACTATATTATTCGTATCAATAATTACTGTTAGATGTGCTTCTTCTGGTTTAAGTGAAACAGCATCTACATCACTAATAAATAGATAAACTATATATTCATAAGTCCCCCCATTAGATAAACTAAATACACTCTTTTCATTTAATACTGGTTCTATATATAAGTCTATATTTTTATCTTGTTTATATAAAAAAGTTTTCATTTTAAATGCATCAGCATCGTTTGTTGTCTGTGGAATTTCTAAAGAGCCACCATTATTTTTTAAAGTGATTTTGTAAGCATACTCACTAATTTTGGAAGAATCACTTGAATCCATTACATTATCCTCTAACGAATAAACAATATTTATTACTTCAAGGTCTGGTTGTAATACTACACAATCATCTAGACAATTTGTTTCATCTTCATCATTATCACATAGCCCATTGCCACATGAAGTTCCTTGTCCATCTGGAACAAAAACATTAACCGCTTTTCCACCTAAAGAATTATCTGACAATTTACCAACAGTTAGAACATATGTTTTACCATTAAATTCAAATTCAGCAGTTCTTACACCACCTACTACAATATCCGCTAAATCTTTATCACTAATTGTAATTACAGCAGGCAATATTTTATTACCTTTTACATCAGTTTCTTGAGATATCGCTATCGCCTTCCCCGCCAATTGTTTCCCGCTGTATTTCAGCACAACAGTCAGCAATAGAACAATCACTATAACTGCTCCAACTACATATAATACATTCTTATGATTAAGTTTTTTAGAACTCTTACTCTTTTTCGCCATTTTAACACCTCGTTTTAATATAATATATTTAATTAATTATATTTATTTATCTTTTGTATATAGTTATTTATAAATATTTTGGAAATGACACAAGTAATGACCTTATTCAAATGTTTATCAACATTTAGGTTTCATAATTTCTCAAAAATTTCTTCTACATTATCAACAAACTTGTGTGCATCGCTTTTTGTATTTTCTGCAATTTCTCTTGTAGTTTTCTTTGTTACTGAATATTGGGCAATTTCTCTTCTGTCTTTAACTTCCCGCAACAGTTCTATTTCTTCTTTTTTCATTCTTACATTCTCAAAAATTTTAAGTTGAGTTTTATCAAGCAATTTCTTTTTAACAAAGAATTCTTCAAGAGCAGCTGATGTAGCTGTATGGGATTTGCTCTTTAAACCTATTTTTGCTAAAAGGCTTATGGCAGCCATATACATAGCATAATAAGCAACAACCACTATCCATTCTTCAGTGCTGTGATCTTTTGGAATTGCGAGTATTTCTTTATGATTTTCAACTTTGCTTAAGATTTCCATAGTTACTAAGTTTGACCTTGCTTTTTTGAAATATGGCTGTGCTAAACTTAATGAAGTTGAATCCTTTATCAACTGCTTTCTTTTAATAAAAATTTCAATCATTTTGATACACCTCTTTGAAGAAAGAATCCAATCCATCCAAGATCAATCCATATTCTATTAAATCTTCCCAAAAGATAGGATTATCCTTTTTTATATTTTTGAAATCTGAAATTTTAACCACGACTACTTGGATATTAAGATTATATCTGGTTTTAAATGTTTGTGCTACTTCTCTTACCTTCTTTCTATTAGTAACACATAATAAATCAATGTCACTGTTTTTATTTTCTGTGCCTTTTGCAAAAGAACCAAAAATTATCGCAATACCTTCTAATTGTATTTCATTTAAGAATTCATAGATTCTCTTATAAATTAAAAGATATTTTTCTTTAAACTTTAATTTTCTTTTTGTGATATAATGCACAAAAACCTGATATGTAAAGTCGTTTTTTATAAATTCATAAACATTTGTTTTTCCAACCTTCTTTTCTTTTAGTTGCTTTTTCTCTACAAGGCCTTTAAGTAATCTAAAAGTGGTTTCATGAGAAAATTCTGATTTTGTTTCTATCTCTTTTGCAGTTTTATCTTTCATTCTAGGAAAAAAACATCCTAGTATCTCTATTTCTTTTTGAGTTAACAAGTTGTTTCACCAACTACATAGTTGAAATACCAACTATTTAAATCTTTCTATATTTTGTATATAATGCAGGATTTCCGTTCCCTGAAAGATAAACAGAGAAATGCCACTGCAACAAATTTGAGGCAGTAGCATAATCCTTGAAAAAGCTATGCACATACTATATTTTAGTCAATGTATAGACACGGACATTAATAATTGATTACTAAATTCCGTGTATATATGTTGCAAACACACTAATTTTAGTGATAAGACTTTATGTGTTTGCAATATTGAACGAACTGTAGTAACTGACGTAAACTTTTATATCAATAATGTCAGTTACTACATTTGTCGAACATAACTATAATGATAAGTCTTTATGTTCGACATTATAAACAATATTGATAAGTAGTTTTAGTTCGTTCGCTATTCGTGGACTTTATTGTAAATTTAACTTAAATTATCTTATTAGGTTAAATTTATAATCTTACAGATTAAATGCGACATAATATCAATTATTCATTTAATCTGTAATAACAAAAAAGATACGAATATTAAAGTCCACCACTATAGTCGTTACGTTTGCTATACAAATTCTTTCAGCTTTGACAGATGACTTCTTTCACCAGTTAAAACTTGGTATTCTTTATTATTTGTTTCAATTGTGGGAAAACTCTTTTTGTAAAATTTACTACTTTTTCTGCATATTCCTTGTCTAGATTGTTTCCATAATAAAGAATCCCATTCCTAAAATATCTAATTTGGTCAACAAATTGAACTTCTTTTTCAATAAAACCTAACTTTCTCAGATAAGAAACTTCAGCCTCATGTGCTCCCTGCCCACTGGAAGAAAAACCATCAAGATACAATTTTGCTCTGATTAAATGCATTATAATATCATAACAATATTCTACATAATCATTAGCATTTTCTTTTTTGATGCCTAATTTTTCTAATCGCTCCTTTAAAGAGCACATCTTTCTCTCTGATTCTATAAGTAAACTCCATGCTCTTTCTTTATTTATGCTGATATGTTTAACAATACCTTCTTGAAGATATTCCTCAAACTGTTTCACAATTCAACACCACCATACAAAATAATGCCATTTAATATGTTATTTTTTAAATGCTTATGAATATCCTTCCATGAATTGTAGAAATTTGCATTTATCTTTCTATTTAATAGTTTTTCATATTTTTCAAGCCCAAGCATCTTGTTTTTTCTTTCTATTACAGCAATATCAATATCTGATGTAGTTGTATCTTCTCCTTTTGAATAGCTTCCGAACAAAATTATTGTTCCACCAGCCAGCTCATTGTGTAAGTAATCTGTTAATCCTGAAATATAAATACTTTTTAGATTTTCTATTCGCTTTAGCTCAATTGCTTTCTGTTCATCTCTGTTAAAAGATATAAAATTTATAGTCTTTGTTTTTTCAATTCTTATAAAATTATTATTTTTTAATTCACCGATTGAATTGGCAACTGCCGTTGGGGATACTTTCAGTATTTTGGCTATTTCTCTTTGACTAAGCTTTTCTCCTGCTTTTTGGCATAAAAGAGAAAAGATTTCTGTTTGAAGTATTGTCCATTTTAGTTTATATACATCCATTTTAGTTTATATGTATAAAGTTTAGTTTATATATTTTTCGGTTCAATAGAAATAAATTTTAAATTCTTAAATTTCTTTATTGTCCACAAAATAGAAAGATTTATATATAAAGTGGACAACAATATTATTAATGGCATACATTGATAAGATTAAATCTGGCAAAAAGATATTCTTTTATTTAGGAAAGACTATTAGATTAGGAGAAAATAAATGGAAAAAGATTCGGATTAAATTAGGGGAAAAAGAACCAACAAAAGAAGAAATAAAAAAGAAATTGCTGGAGCTTAAATTGGAAGAATATAATATTTACAACAAAGACTATTTAGACGCAGATAAGCTCGAAATTATTGATGATTTTAAGGAAGTATATACCAACCATCTTAAGCAAATTCCAAAAACCATTGCTGAAAAGGAAGAGGCTGGTTTTGTGATAAGATTTACCTATAATTCTAACGCTATTGAGGGGAATAGATTGACATTAAGAGACACGTATTTAATTATTAAAGAAAAGCAAATTCCATCTGGTGCTCCGCCAAAAGATTATAATGAAGCAATTAATGGAAGAGAAGCATTTGAATTTATTAAAGAGTATAAAGGAAAACTGACTATTGAGTTTTTAGAGAAACTTAATTTAATTTTAACGAAGAATACAGGTGTTATTTACTCAGGCAGAGTGCGCTTCTTTCAAGTTAAAATTGAAGGGGCTGATTTTATTCCTCCTGAGCCTGAAAAAGTAAAACAATTGCTTAATAATATGATTAAACTTTATTATAAAAACAAACTAAAAATTCATCCATTTGTTCTTGCGTGTCTTATTCATGCTCAATTTGTGGAAATCCATCCATTTGAAGATGGAAATGGAAGAACTGGAAGAGCGCTAATGAACTGGATTCTAATGTGCGCAGGATACCCAAAACTTTTTGTTCCTGTAAAATTGAGGCAAAAATATTATGAAGCGATTGATTTACATAATCAGAAAGATGTAAAAGGATATTGCGAGAAAATGTTTGAAGTCGTAGTTGAACAGTTTAAGCTGTAAAGTTGTCCACTTTTCATGATATGTCCAATAAAATGTGGACAATAATAGTTAAGATGCTTCGAAACATTTTTATAAGTTTTATTGTGATTATATTGTTTTTCCATATTATCATTATAAAATTTATAATACTGTTTAAATCTTTCTGATTCAGCACACGTTCAATAACCCAATTTCCTAACATAATAAACAACAAACAAAAGAATTATCATAATCAACCCAAAGAACACTAAACCTGCCACAAGCACGTTTCCTAGACTAATCTTCTTTTCAAGAAATGGCTCTGGTGTTTCCTGCACAGGCATTAAATCCTGCTCTAATTGCTCTGATTCAGTTATATTCTCTTCAGTTTCCTTATCCTCTTTAATTGTTAATTCAGCAGTTTTCTTCTCGCTATTTGTTGTTTCTGCTGCAGGTTTATTTTCAGTTTCAAGTTTAGTTTCAGTATTGGTTTCAATTTTAGTTTTACTATTAATTTCAATATCATCTTCAGTTTTTTCAGGTTCAACACTTTCTTCACTCATACCAGCACATTTAGATATATAAACATTAGATTTATCCAAATCCACTCCAAACAAAGTCGCCACAAAACACTGCCAGTTGCTGAAGTATTTCTGTGACTCGCCAACATTCAGGGATTTTGCAAAATCAGGAACGTGTTTGCTTATAATAACATCTGCTGTTCCGTCGGGATTTACATTGACAGCTGTCAGCGCAAATTGCTCGTCATTAAATTCAAAGAATTCTGTCTCGCCTTCTTTTAACGCAGCAACAAAGAGAGAAGAAAGAATCAGCATAATTAATAATAAAATAACTGAAACAATAATAGGCACGGACACTAATTTATGTATATTTAGTTCCGTGCATACATACGTGGACTTTAACTAAATTAATAATGAAATTAAAGTCCACCGCTATCTCATGATTATTTTAAGTTTTTTTAAGTATTTAAAATTTTTTTAAGAGTTGTATACACTAAAATGACAAAAAATTATTCAAAGTCTTTAATCGGTATAAACATCATCATCAACATTATTCGTTTCATCTGACTCCTTGATAATATTTGCCGGATCAGCATACACAACAAAAGGTATCTTGTTATCTGTATAAAAATAAGTTACATCAAACTTAACAGATAATTCAACAATAATTGATTCATCCTGATCAATGCCCTCTACATTTTTATAGGTTGATTTCCACATATCTCCATTTTTGTCGAGAACATCAACCTTCACAGGAAAAGTATCATAAACATCCTTTTTGCCTTTGTTTTTTAGTGTAAATTCAAAATAAATATAAGGCTCTTCAACTTTGACAACTTTCATGTGGTCTATAAATATGTCTGCCACACCTTCTTCCTCTTTTGTTTCCATCAGGGCAATCTCATATTTAATTTTCTCGTTGGCTGCATCAAGTTCTTTTACTCTGAATTTGTATAATACATCTTTATAACTGAATCCATAAAACGTATCTTCTTTGGCTTTAATAAGACATGGCAGCTTCTCACACCCAGTATAGCTGAACGCTTTGCCGACAAGAGCTTGATCCTCTCCGACAAGAGCTTGCTCTGTTCCATCATCTGAGGTTTTCTCAAACCAATTCATGTTAAACAGCAATACTATAATTAAGACGACAACAACAAGAATGCCAAATATCAAATATTTCTCTACTGGATTAATTTTATGTTTGTTTAATAAAAAGTTACTGGTTTTTAATTTGCCTGTTTTGCCTCTTTTTGCCATTGTTAGCACCTTCTTTAATAAAATGTTTATTTAACACACAGTTGATTTAGTACAACTAATTTATGTGAATAAATACTTATAACGAATTAATAGAACTTATAATTTAAATACTTTACTCAGAATCATACTTTAAATTAGAATGATACTCCCCTAAAAGATCTTTAACCAATCTTTTCACACTGCTAGAAATGTGCTCAATCTTCTCCTCATGCTCTGATGCTTCTCTAATGACGTCATTAAATGTCCCATAGATAGATTCAACACTTGCTCTTTCTGCATTGTTTAATGGCTCTTCTCTGTCTGCATAGGTCTTTATCCTTTGGTACAAATCAAGTGCATAATCTACTTTAGGCCTATAATCCATGCTAGGTGGATGAATCTCTTCACGATGTTCAGGAGCGTTTTCTTCATCCTCAACATGCCTGTGTCTACCGCCAATCATTTCTTCCAGAGGCTTTTCTTTTTTTGCATCTGAAATAGCGTCAGAAATCTCTTTTTCAGTCTCTTTCAATAGTTTCTCAGCTTCTTCAAGCTCCTTTTTCTTTTCTTCTTCCAGCTTTTTTAAATGCGCTATTCTTTCTGCTGGACTTAGTTTCAAAAGTTCTTCTTTGTTTAAAGCTGCCATACCCCAAAAGAAAGGTATTGGGATTTATAAATATTGAGAATAAAAAGGGGGTTTTTGTTTAGCTTAGGTTTTGTTTTTCAATTTCTTTTTTCGCTCTCAATCTCTTTTTTCCGCTCTCAACCCGTAACTAGGGACGCAGTCCCACGTCTCATGAAAAAAAATAATTGTTTGTCGTAAGTCGTTTGTCGTTAGTCGTAAACGGAAAAACGTAAAAAACAGCTGATGACAAACGACCTATAACAAATGACTTATTAATTTATCTTAGTGAACGGGTTGGACATGCCAAGAACGAGACAAATACAAACAAGTAATTACCAATTCAAGCATTTATTCTTCTTTTTAAAATTCTTATAAAGCTGCCAAAGAGTTCCATTCGCATCTTTTTTTGCTATATCTTTTTCTATTTCTAATTGTGCTTCATTTAGATGAGAATGCTCTTTTTCTTTTTTATGCGAATTAACCCCGAACAATTCAAAAGCTCCCCTAAATACAGCAAAGAAAGGATCGTAAATAGTCTGCGGTTTCTTAAGATCAATCTTTTTTTCTTTTGGCATTGTAATCTCTTCACCTGCTTCTTTAAGATATTTTTCCAGCTCATCGCCTAATGCTTCCATTGCAGCTTTTACAGAGTCATCTACACTTTCAAGAAGCAGCATATCTTCATGCTCTTTCATTTTAATGTACTTATCAATCTTTTTCTTGTTCCATGCATATGCCCTCATTTGCAGATCTGTTAAACCAATATGCATTGGCCCTTTTTGATATTCCTGCTGGTAAGACATTGTTGGTTTTGTTCTGTGAAAAATATATACTATAATCACTGCGTATATCTCTGTATTATGTTTTATCGGCTTATCTAAATCCATATTATTAGAAAACCTTTTCAAAAGCAATTCTATCTCAACTATTGATCCTTCAAAGGCACTTATTAAATCAGGCGACTCCTGACGTTCAGCCAGCTGCAACCTTCTTATATTTTTAAGGTAAGGCTTGACCCAAGTCATATACATTCTAATAATATCAAAATGCTGCCTCAAATATTTCAGGGTAAACAATCTTCTACTTTTTAACTCGTGATGCGTCCTTTCTTTCCATTCAAGGTAAGTCCTTAATTTTCGTTTCAGAACTTCTTTGACTTTTCTGTTGAAATCCAATTTATCTACATATTCGTCAACATCTCTGTTTGTTGGAGGATTAATAGAAAAAAATAGATCTGGCAGAGTTGTAAATTGAAGTTCACGAGACATACCATATACAGATGCAGGATTCTTTGCACCCTGCTCAATTAAGTCAATCCATATTCCTTTCAAAGTAATTTCTGCGCTTTCCCTGCTCTTGCTTGTTGCATCTGAACTGTCTACATAATAACCCAATCTTTCGTCGAGTATTCTTAATTCTCTAACCAGCTGAAAAAGCTCTTTAACCATTTTGCCAATTGTAGCTAAAAACTGGCTTACTTTATCCTGCTGCAATCCTAACCTTTGCTGTGCACTGCCAAAAAAAGCAGACTGTTCGCTGGCAGAAAAAATATCTGTGATTTTAGTAATATCCTTAAATCCCTGGCTTTGCCTAATCTCTTCCAGCAACCAGAAATACATTTCTTCAATCGACTGGTTAAATTCCTGAAGAACAGCACGCCTAACGCCCTTTGGTTTAGGAAAACCAGTAGGTCCTTCAACAATAATGCCATAATTATTTCTGCCTAATTCTGTCGTTTCTTCATCAAATCCAAACTTTTTTAATAATTCAGAGCTTACTGGCATTTGTCCTCTTTTTTTGCTTTTTTAACTAATCTATTTCTTATTCCCTAATCTGCTTCTTATTCTCTTAACATGTCAATCTACTATTTATTTTTTCCCATTCTCTTTGTAAATTGTAACCATATTTCCCTGTAAAAGTATAAGCTGCGAGTTAGTCTTTGCAAGAAGCTCATCTACAACTTCTTTCTTCTCACCAAGTATGCTTGATTTAAGCAATTTAATTTTAACAAGCCCGTGAAGATGTAATTGCTTTTTAATCTCTTCAATTACAGATTCATTTAAACCAGCTTTTCCTATTCTGACTAATGGACTTAATGCTTTTGCCTTGATTTTAAGTAAGTGTGTATCCATATTTTACCTCATCAACCTATAATCGTTCTCATCGTTCTCATCATTTTTTTATTGTTATCATTCTCATTCATTCCCACTATTATTTTATTTATTTTCATTATTCTCATCATTGCATCCGACATTAGATAATTCCAAATTCATTAACTAAACAAATGGAATCCCTCTTCAATATGTTTGTCTTCTAAAAAGTGATCTTTATGTTTCTTAAGTTCATTTATATGGTTTTTGCGTTTTAACTGTATATTGCCCAAAGCTTTTTTTCCCAATAAAAACGAAACATAATCTCCGCTTAAAAAGTGAGGAAGGATAACATAATCTGCGCCTTCTTTATACAGCTGCAACGCTTCATTTACACGATTGGCACAGTCAATTATTAATAACTTTCTATTAAGTTTTTTTGCTGATTTGATTAATGTTAAGGATGAATCCAGATTTCCGACGGTGTTTATCAATATTTTCGCTTTCTTGAAATTTATCTGCTCAAGGACTTCTTCATTAGTCATATCACCGTACATTGCCGGAATATTTTGAGCTTGAAGTTTTTTAATAATATTTGGGTTATAATCAACTACTAACGGCATGGTTTTGTCAGCAATTAATTTATGAAGGATGCTTCTGCCCATTCTGTCGCAGCCGCAAAGAATAACATCATTGGTTTGTTTCTTATAATGATGGTTTGTTTCATCAAGCCTTTCTGTTGATTCAAGAAAACCAAGCAAATGCTTTATTTTATTATAAATA
>JAGVYH010000036.1 GCA_018303325.1 Candidatus Woesearchaeota archaeon | reverse complement strand
CAAGAAACATCTAATTTGCGTCTTTTTCTCATGGGTATCACCGAGAATAAGAAAAGAATAACTAATATATTAATGTATCGTTATCTCAGACAGTGCCAACGAAAAACGAAGAACGAATAACCGTTTTATCATAGTGAACGGGTTGGACATGCCAGGAACGAAACGAACCCCTTTTTTCTTTTTCCATTAAATATATAAACCAATCATTATTCTAAAAACATTATTAATTATTATCTAAAAACTACAATAACAGAGGTGCTAAAATGGTATTTGAGAACGTTACAAACACGTTAGATAAGGTTTCTAAAGTAATGAATCTAAGCGATAAAGAGAAATCACACATGTTGTCTTTTGCAAGAGTCAGCCATACTACTATTGAAGTTGATGGTGAGAAATTTCTAGCATGGAGAATTGTTCATAATGATGCATTAGGTCCGGGAAAAGGGGGCATCAGATATCATCCTAATGTATGCGAAGATGAAGTAAAATCACTCGCATTCTGGATGAGCATAAAAAATTCTTTGGCAGGATTGCCTTATGGCGGCGCAAAAGGCGGCGTAAAAATTGATCCTAAACATATGCCAAAAGAAAAATTGGAAAAAGTCAGCAGATCATTCATACGGGCATTTCATCAAGTTCTTGGCCAAGATATTGATGTTCCTGCGCCAGATGTTTACACTGATCCTCAAACAATGGGCTGGATGTTAGATGAGTTCGAAAAAATAAAAGGAAAACATGAGCCTGGTTTTATCACGGGAAAACCAATTGTATTAGGTGGAATTGCCTTAAGAGAAGATTCAACTGCAAAAGGCGGCTATATCATGTTCAGAGAAATGATTTCGGCAATGAATAAAAAAGAGGTAACTGTTGCCATACAAGGATTTGGAAATGCAGGATATTTCTTTGCAACCATGGCTCATAAGCATAGATTCAATGTCGTGGCAGTTAGCGACAGCAAAGGCGGTATTTATAATCCAAATGGGCTTGACATTAACGAAGTCAAAAAAACAAAAGATGAAAAAGGAAATGTCGCGTTTTGCAAAGGCGGCAAGGTTTCAGAGATATCTAACGAGCAATTGCTTGAGTTAGATGTTGATTTTTTAATCTTGGCTGCGTTGGAAAACCAAATTACAAAGAAAAACGCAGACAAAATCAAGGCAAAGAATATTATTGAACTTGCAAACGGCCCGATAGCCAGCGACGCTGATGATATATTATACAACAAAGGAATATTTGTCCTGCCTGATGTCCTCGCAAATGCAGGCGGTGTTGTTGGAAGTTATTTGGAGTGGGTGCAGAACAGGACAGGAATGATATTTGAAGACGATTATTTGGCAGAAAGACTGGAAAAAATCATGAAGAAAAACTTTCATCTCGTACTTAACCTCCACAAAGAAAAGAAGGTTAACATGAGGATTGCTGCATACACAATTGCAATACAAAGAATACTTTTGGCGGAAAAAGCACGAGGGCGAGTTTGAGTTTAAATTATTATTTTATATTTATTTTTGTATTCTGTTTAGCCAATTTCCTGTTTCTTAATCTTTTTTCGCTCACAGCACGTTTGTGGGACGTAGTCCATGAATAAAGGTAAGATGGTAATATGGTTTGATGGTCTGAAGGTACGACGAACAGTACGACGGAAATAAGTCGTTTCCATCAAACCATCTGACCTTCAAACCTTCTTACCTTTTTATTCATGAGACGTGTGGCTTCGCCAAGGAACTAAACTAAAATTACTAAGAATTATCCTAAATAATTATTATCTTTCCTTCTTTGCCGACATTAATTACTTTTGTATTTCCTATCTTTTCTTCAATACCCTGCGCTTCATGCACGTGGCTGCATAATAATAAATCAGGTTTAAATTCTTCAACTGCTTTTCTTACACCATCGCTGCCTTTTACAAAATTAGAAAACTTTTCCATCTTTGTTTTTGATGGGTGGACATGAGTCATCATAATCTTCTTTTTTAGATATTTTATGCCATCATTACCTTTTTTCAGTGTGTCAAATATCTCTTTTTCAGATATCTGGTTTGGTCCGATGTTGGCAAAACCGCATCCAAAAATTCCAATCTCATCATATTTTACGCTGTAACCATGAATATTTTTGATTCCGTAAATCTCAGTGAGAAAATCAGCGGTTGCAAAGCTGTCATGATTTCCTGGAATAAATAAAACCTTTTTGCCGGCTTTCTTAAACGGCCCGATTAAACCATCTACACTTTGATCAAAATGAGTAATATCACCTGTAATTAAAACTAAATCAACTTCTTCATCCTTTGCTCTTTTTGCCAGTTTTTTAGCTAAACTGACATCTCCATGAATGTCTCCTGTTGCAAGTATTTTCATTGTAATTATCTACTTATCAACCTTATTTTATATATTTTGTGTAAAGGTTATGCTTAGGTTTATTTCTTTGACAATCCCACTAGTTTCTGTTTCTTACAAATATTAATTTCCTTTTAATGCCTATTAAATGTTACACATAACATAAAATATGTTATTCATAACAGAAAAATTTAAATATTAATTCTCATTATATTAAATTTATGACATCATCAGAAGAGCATAAACTAATAATAGACCAATTTTTGGATGATATCAATGAGAAAATCATGCACGGTTTATTAGTTGAACGGCAAAAAATTGTTGGTTTTTCAGCTTCTGAAGCTTCAACCAATTTATTAGAATATTTATTGCACAAAAGAAATCTTATTACTTCTGGCTTTAAAGTAAATCATAATTACTTTGCCTCTCATAAAAGGGCAGAGCGCTATCTAGATTTTGATTTTCCTAAGAAAAAGGAGTTTATTCAACTTATGGTAAAACAGGATGAATTTAGAACTCTGTTATGTTATGGCAAAGAGAAAAACGAGAGTATAGTTAAAGAGGCAGTTGACAATCTCACAAGAATAAAACAATTAGTCGAGAATGAGCTTGGTGAAAGATTATGAAACAAAATGAGCTTTTTTCTTATACCTACGACTTTGTTTCACGTATACTAGATAATAAACCTATTTTTGATTCTGTTAGAAGAATTATTCTATTTGGAAGTGTTGTTAGGGGTGATTTCACTAATGAAAGTGATGTAGATATTTTTATAGATGTATATCCAACAATCCCAATAAAAGAAATAACTGGTTTGGTGAAGAAAGAAATAAATAAATTTGAATCAAAAGCAGAGAAAACATGGCACATAAGAGGTATCAACCTGCCTTTAAAAATAATAGTGGATGATTTTGAATTAGAAAAATGGAAAGAGTTAAGAGAAGAAGTTTCTAGTTATGGTAAAATTATATTTGGTAAATTTGAACAACCACAAACAAAAAAGGAGCAAAAATTATTAATAACATATGACATAAAAAACATATCCCAAAAAAATAAAATGTCTTTTTTAAGGGCATTGTATGGATATACACTAAAAAAAGAAGGAAAAAAGTATATTCAATATGGATTAATGACTGAAATCAACGGAGAAAAACTTAATCCAGGGACATTGGTGATATTAAAGGTTGATTGGCCAAAACTTAAAAGAATCCTCAGTAAATATAAAATTAAATATCAGTTGAGAGAAATCTGATAAATGGGATATGTTACATATAACATAAAATATGTTATTCATAACAGAAAAATTTAAAATAAACATTTTTTTATTTGTTATATCCACATTTATTATTATATCCGCTTAGAGTACATAAAACGCAGAGGTTTTCATAAATGGCCGAACACAACAAATCAACCCAATATTACAAACCATACACTTATAATCAGATTATAACACATCATCTCAAAATTCTAAAATCTCTTCAATATGAATCAGGCCTTTTTTCAGCCTCAAAAAAAGACAGCACAACAGGTTATAATAAATCATGGCTGAGAGATAATTTCTATGAAACCCTTGCTTTTGATGTTATTGGCGACTCCAGCACCATAAAAAAAACATACAAAGCAATATTAAGGATTTTCCTTAAACATGAATACAAGATTAATTATGCCATCGCTTCAAAGCCAAAATACAGGCATGAATACATACACGCAAGGTTTCATCCAGTAACATTTGATGAATATTGGGAAGAATGGGGCAACAAACAGAATGATTCAATCGGCGCCATACTTTATGGTATAGGGAAACTTGAAAATGAAGGCATTAAAACAAAAGAGCGAGTTAAAACTGCTGTTAAAACCGCGATTAAAATAATTGAAACACCAGACGAGAAAAGAATAGTGCAAAAGTTAGTATGGTATCTGAGTACATTGCAATATTGGCACGATGAAGACAGCGGGATGTGGGAAGAAGATGAGGAAATCCATGCATCAAGCATTGGCGCCTGTGTTGCTGGCTTAGAAATGATAAAAAAAGTTAAAGGTATAAAAGTACATCCAAGACTAATAAAGAAAGGCCATGCTGTTCTTAACAAGCTTTTGCCGAGAGAAAGTAAAAAAAAGTTTGTTGACCTTGCATTATTATCATTAATCTGGCCGTATGATGTCGTTAGTATCCCACAAGCAAAAGACCTCCTGAAAAATGTAGAATACCATCTAGTCAAAAAGCGCGGTGTAATAAGGTACAAGAATGACCACTATTATAATAAAAACCCTGACAGATACAGCGAAGAGGCAGAATGGACTTTTGGTTTCAGCTGGCTGGCAATAATATATAATAAGTTAGGAGACAAAAAGAAAGCGAAGTATTATGAAAATTTAGCAATGTCAACAGTAACGCCAGAAGGCACTTTGCCAGAGCTTTATTTTTCAAACTCAAAAAAATACAATGAAAACAATCCATTGGGCTGGTCAGAAAGTCTGTTCATAGTGGCATTGCATGAAATAAATATGAAGCATGCGAAATAAGATTTTAGTAGTTTTTGTTCCGTTTACTTCCTTCCTTTCAATCTTTTTTCCGCTCTCAATCCGTTCTAGGGACGCAGTCCCACGTTACATGAAACTGTTTGAAAGCTTAAAAGTCTGAAAGTTTGAAAGTGCGCTATATGTACGACATTTTCAAGCTGTCAAGCTTTCTAACATTCAAGCTTCTAAATGCTGTCAAGCTTTCTAACTTTCAAACCATCTTACCTTTCTTCATGAACGTATCCAATCAAGTAGGAAATAAAAAATTAAAAAATAAATAATCATGAGACGTGTGGCTGCACCAAGGAACGAAAAAGATACAACAATTACTATATTAGATAATAGCTAAATCTTTATAAATTGTTCAAGATTCCTTCAGCTTATGATAACAAAGCCAAGCCTTCTGTTTGACAAAGGAGATGAAGGTAAAGAAAGCGATAATCCTTATCTTACATCTTTGCAGATTGAAGCTTTCAAACAACAAAGTTTTCCCTTATTACATGATAACAATAATAGTGAAGACTTGGTAATCTGTCAAAGGCTAATAAATGCGTTTTCACCAAATGTACAAACATTTTCACACGCTGGCTTTTCCAAAGATGTTGGCTTAGACTTGCTGGTTCAGACTTTAATAGCGCCAAAAAACACTTCTGCATCTTTCATTCATTATGTATTGAGCATGGCACCTGTCGACATAGATACAACAAAATATAGAGAAGAAATTAGTGACGAGTTAATTGGGAATAGACAATTATCTAATAAGCTTAACTGCATAAGCAATAATCTTCACAAAGTTGCAGAAAGGCTTATCCCTTGGGAAAATGCTCAACAAGGTTCATTCTGTCATTTCAGATTGGATTCAAATCCTGCCAAAGCATTGAGAGAAGATATTGAACTGCTGCAAAATTATGTTCAAGCAATAAATGGTCTTGAAGAGGCATTGGGAGATTCAACATCTGTAGGGCTAAAAAGATTACATCAATATGCGCAAGATGTCAAAGCAACACCTGAATTTAAGACAATAGCTTGTGCATTGGATTGTTTTCTTAATGTAAAATATGTAGAGGTTGGTGTTACTATAGCTTCTGATTTCAGCGTTACTAATCTTGTATTTTTGCCGCCAAAAGAGCAGGTGCCCCATAAAATAAGCATATTGCAGGCAATAGGAAATTATTTCTTGAGATTAGCCCATTGGAAAGAAAAAAAGAAGAAAGAAGCTGAACAACTCAGCATGGAAGCAATATCAAGAGCACAATTTCAGGATTTTTTTCAAAACATGTTTAATTACTTCACTGGTGAGCCTGACACATATCATAAACTAAGGCATTGGGGAGTTAACGATACATAAAGAAGTCTTCCCAACACCAAATTTTAGAGGTTTTGTCCTCTAATATCATTGGAGTTTTTCCATTTTTTGAC
>JAGVYH010000035.1 GCA_018303325.1 Candidatus Woesearchaeota archaeon | reverse complement strand
ATTTAGTTCCTCCACTATAACTTTACATTAATTTCAGTTTATCCGAAAATTAAAGTTATTTCCTATAGTTTGTTCGAAAACTAATTCCATTTAGTATATTTACCTATGTTGTCAAAATAATTAGTGTAACAGACAGCAATTCTTATAAATCAATCTATTTTTCTTCATAGAATGAAAAGGCATTTTACTCTTGAGGATATATCTTTTGATGAATATAATGCTATTTGCAGAGAATTAGGGCTGCCTATTGACCATTCTCCTTTTTCTACAAACAAGAAACATATGAATGGTTATCCAAAAAGATATACCAAACTAAAAGAAAAAATAACTTATAAAGGATTATCTGAAATTATAGAAGGAATAGAAGATGAGTATACCACAACAAATCGCCAGAGAATTCATATGGTTTATACTATACCGTTTTTATTAAATTTTGGTGCAACCAAAAAATATTTACAGGAAAAACCAGCAGCTTATTTTGAAAAACTACGGGAGTTTGAAGAGGCAATCAGAAGAATGGAGTTTACTTTAAAAAAAGGAAAAAATCAGAATGCTTTTTACAGCGATTCATTTACATTCACGGAAGAAGATAATTTCTGGGTTTTAAGAAAGGTAGTTGTTCACAGGCCAAATTATGAATTCTACACATTCGAAGGATTGAATGAAGCATCATTAGAACGATGTTATTCTTTGCAGTGCGTTCTTCCAAAGTAGATTTATTTCTTTTTTTTGTTAGTTCTGGGGACGCAGTCCACCGTTACATGAAAAATTAAAATGGGTGCTGGGTGCTAGTGGCTAGGTGCTAGTTACGATGAATTATCGCCACCAGCACCTAGCACCTAGTTTTCATAGTGAACATATAGTAAGTGACGTAAATTTTTATACATATCGTGTCACTTACTATACTTCAACAACAAATAACTTATCTAAATTGTTTGTTGTTGTAGTCTATTGTGTCTCACAACTAACTAATTATTTATTTAGGTGAGCCACAATATATACTAAAAGTGATTAATTTTCGAACAAATTAATCACTTTTGTATATACAAAAGTGCAAAATAATGTTCGATTATTTTGCACTTTTAGTATATTTGTCGGACATAACACTTTGTATAAATATTTATGTCCGACATTATAACAAAATAACTTATCAAAAAAACGTTCCTATCAATCCCATCAGCACCTGACCGCCGTCAAATGGCGGGATTGGTATCATGTTGAATAAGAACAGGAACATGTTTATTCTCTTTGTAAAGCTTAATGCAGTTATAGCAGTATGGCTCAGCTTTTTCGCTTTCTTCAATATTAGCCATGATCCTAACCAAAGCACCAGATTAACAAATGGTCCTGCAAATGCAATTAATGAGGATTGCCATGGGAATGCAGTTGCGCTATGTGCAACATAGGCAGGAACAAAAAATAATATTGGTGAGCCAAATGCTTTTAATGCAACACCAATCAGCAGCCAAAAATAAGCAGCGTTGAATGTTGCGTACAAACCAAACATTAATGCAATGATTTTGTGCCCAAACTCGTGCAGGATTATTGCAGGCCCTACAATAAGAATTGCAAACTTGAAGTCATTCCAGTCAATAAATGATCTTTCAGATTTGTATTCTTCAAAATAATCTTCATAAGAATGCGTCATTGCTCTTGGAAACATATCTTTAAAGATATATCCAACTGCTAAACTAATAATAATCATGTCAATGATTTCCCAGATTGTTAAAAATGCCATTTTTTATCTTTTGATATTTATATTACTATTTATGTTTAACCATTTCCCAATGTCCTCCTTTATCTGGACCAACTCTTTTAATAATTCCTTTGAATTTAAGTTTTTCAATATCCCTTTTAATGGTCTTTTCATTTACTTTTAAAATTAAAGCAAGTTCGGGGATGGTTATTTTAGAGTTATTTTTAATTTCTGTTATAATAAGGCTCTTTCTATCTTCAGGGACATTTTCAGGGACATTTTCAGGGACATCTCTACCTTGCCCTTTAGTTACATCAAGTAAAGTAATAGAAAAAAAAGAATTAAAGCTAAATAAAAGTTCGGGTAAGCCCGCATTGGCCATCGCTTTTTTCATTCTGTTAATCCCAGTCCCTAGTTTTTCAACTAACTCTGTCTTGGAAAGCAGTTCTGCAATAAGTTGATTTCTGGGACTGCTAATCTTTCCAAAATCTTCCGGCTTAAGCCACTTAACTAGTCCTCCAGGATTGGAGATTGTGATTTTATTCCTAAATACTTCTATAGTAACCTCTCCTGATTTTTGGAAATAGTCGCGATGCATGACTGCATTAACAATTGCTTCTCGATATGCTTCAAGCGGATATTGTGGAATTTCTCTGCGCCTCGCAGCTTTGATTTCAAATAGTACATCTATATGTTTATTCACATAATTGATAGAGTTTTGTATATTTCTGATAATACCTTCGTCAAATATTTTTTTGTCTAAAATATTAACTTTCTCATTGGTCTGATAGTCCACACAAACCACTTTAGAGGTCATAAAGAATTTTTCTGGCTCTTTAGCGAAGAATAATACTCCCGCATTATTGAATTTAATTTCATCTTTTATCTTTTTAGCCACTTTAAGATTGATTAATAAATTTTCTGTGGAGAGATTATTGATAAGCTTAGTTAGTTGTAAATATTCTTTTAACTTAAGAAGATCAAAATCTGTAGGATAATCAAACTTATTACAAATTTGCTCATCAAAACTTATCCGGCCTTCTTCGATAGAGAAGTCTAAAATTTCGTCTCGGGTTAATTTTTGGGAATTAGGTCCATTTCTTAGATAGAAACCATTAGAGCAGGTATAGGGCTTATTCGTTCCCTCTTCAACTTCAATAATAAGTATATTGTCAAACTCTTCCATTTTTATTTTAATGGATGGGTCACAGTTTCTTGCTACATCCTGAATTTGTGATTTAAGCGAATTGGTTATGTTTATCCCTCTGGCTTCTTTTTGGTCTGTAATGCCTAAAAATATTTTTCCTCCTTGCACATTAGCAAAAGCCACCATCTCTTTAGCAATATACTTATCAAATCCTTCTTTAAATTCTATAAACTGCCCTTCACCCTGTTTTAAGATAAAATTTAATTCTTTTTTATTCATTATACTCTTCATTATATTATTCACAATTAAATGATTAGTTATTATTATAAAATCAAACTCTCCTCCATTTCTTTATCTTTCTTTATACCAATTAATTGCAATATCGTGGGTGCAATGTTTGCTAAACCTTTTCCTTTTTTCAATGTTATGTTTCTCAGTCTATTTCGTTTGTTTCCGTTCAGCAAAGCATTATCACCACAGATTAACATAAATTGCACAGGGTTGAGTGTATGCGATGGTTTTGGCTCGCCGTTAGGGTAAAACATCTCTTCGCAGTTTCCATGGTCTGCTGTAAGCATTATAACATAATTCTTATCTATCGCAGCCTTAACAATTTTTCCAACACACTCGTCAACAACTTCACAGCATTTAATTGTTGCCTTTAAATTTCCAGAATGGCCGACCAAATCACCATTTGCAAAATTAACCAAGATAAAATCAAACTTGTCAGATTTTATCTTCTCCAAAAGCTTGCTTGTGATTCCATAAGCACTCATCTCTGGTTTTTGCGCATAACTTGGGCATTTTGGCGAAGGAATCAATACTCTTTCTTCTCCCTTGTTTACTTTTTCAATTTGCGAATTAAAGAAAAATGTAACATGCGCATATTTTTCTGTCTCTGCTATTCTTAACTGTTTCAGCTTATGTTTTGCAAGTATACTTCCTAAATTATTCTTAACATAAGTTTCAGGGAATGCGCAGTTCAGCTTCATATTTCTGTCATAATTGGTCATGCACACATAATTCAAATTTTTCAGTTTCTTAACTTTAAATCTGCCTTTATGCTCTTCAAACTTTTCGTTGGCAAAAGCATAGGTTAACTGCCTTGCCCGATCTGTTCTGAAATTCCAGAATATAACTGCGTCTTTGTCTGAGATGTTTGGTGTGCCTCTCATTTTCATTGGCTTCACATAATAGTCACTTTGTGCGCCGTATTTGTACGCCTTTTTCATCGCTGTCAAAGTGTCGTCTTCAATAAACCCTTTTCCGTAGACTAAAAGCTCATAAGCCATCTGCGTCCTGTCCCAGTTATTGTCTCGGTCCATTGCATAATATCTGCCGATGATTGATGCGATTTTAACAGTTTTATCAACACCGAGGGCTTTTGTTCTTTTCTTAAACTCATTAAAATAGGTTGCAGCGCTTTTTTCAGGCACATCTCTACCGTCGAGAAAACAATGAACATAAACATTTTTTACCTTCTGCTGTTTTGCCATCTTGAGAAGCGCGTAAAGATGCTCTGTTGTGCCGTGAACACCTTCGTCGCTGAACAGGCCCATTAAATGGAGTTTTGATTTAAACTTCTTGACGTGGTGCATAGCATTTAGCAGAGTTTTGTTTTTGAAAAATGATTCTTTGCTGCTTTTTGAATTTTTAGAGCTGCTGGCAATTGACCTGTTAATCTTTTCAAACTCCTGCCAGATAATTCTGCCTGCGCCGATTGTGTAATGCCCAACCTCGCTTCCGCCTTGAGTATTTGCAGGAAGCCCAACTGCATTTCCATGCGCGTTTAAAAGAGTGAACGGATAATTCTTCTCATAGTAATTTGTGTTTGGCATTCTCGCTAATACCTGCGCATTGCCTGTTTTCTTTGGGTTTTTTGTAGAGTATCCCCAGCCGTCTCTTATAATCAGGATGATTTTATTTTTTGGTTTCATGATTCCTCTTTTTTCTAAACTTTTGCAGTTTGAATTAATAATTTATTTTATGATTTTATTATATCATTCAATATCATCGAAAATAGCAAAACAATAATTGTTATATAAAAGTCTAAAATTGAAAAACAGTCTGTGCCGACTGATTTGAAAATTAACCAAACTGTCCATCCAATAGATGCAAGATATAATATTACTTTTGTTTGGTTAAGCATTTTATCCCTTTATTACACCTAATATTCTTAAAATCAATAATATAAATGCAATAATTGCAACTGTCCATCCCAATGCTTCATACCATTTTAATCTAGCTTGTTTATTCATGATATCACCTTTAATTTTTTATTTAAAATTACTCAACTTTTGCGATTATTCGTAAATAGCTAAGTTAAGCAACACAATTAAAGCATTAATTCATATTTAAATTTTAAAAACCGCAAAAGTTCAGTAAAATTACAATTTTTAGTAATAAAAGTGCATTTAATATTCATATTTTACTGTTTTTGGTAATAAATAACTATCTTCTGTTTTTTATCAACTCTAAATTTATATCTAACTTGTGTTAGGTTTTTAACATCCAACCCATTTATTACATTTATTAAGAAAACCAACTTCTTAACATCTCATCAAATTTTCCTAACCTCTCATCACATTCCCAGCATATCTCGCTTTATTTCCAAGCTCTTCTTCTATTCTCAATAATTGGTTGTATTTAGCTAATCTTTCGCTTCTGCACGGCGCTCCGCTTTTTATCTGCCCGCAGCCAAGCGCTACTGCGAGGTCAGCAATAAACGAATCCTCTGTTTCTCCGCTTCTGTGGCTTACCATTACTCCCCAATTGTTTTTCATTGCGAGCTTTGCAGCGTTAATTGCCTCGCTTAATGTTCCGATTTGGTTTACTTTTAACAACAGCGCATTGCACATATTTCTGTCAAGAGCCATTTTTATTCGGCTTGGATTTGTGCAGAGTAAATCATCCCCGACAATCTGTATTCCTTTGCCGCCGCACGCCCAGCTTTTATCTTTGCCAATTCGTTCTCTCAGCTCTTTCCACGGCAGAAAATGATCCTGCTCAAACGGATCTTCAAGGGAAATGATAGGATAATTCTTGACGAGATGCTCATAAAAATCTATCATTTTGCTGCTTTCAAACTTTCTCCCGTCGACATGATAATATCCGTGATGATAAAATTCTGAAGCAGCAGCGTCGATTGCTATTTTTATCTGCTTTTTATAGCCGAGAGAATCTATTGTTTTTACCAGAAGGTTCAGTGCATGCTCGACGTGCTCAATTTTCGGTGCAAAGCCGCCTTCGTCGCCTACATTTGTTGATTCCTTGCCGTATTTTTCTGTTATTGATTTCTTTAATTCGTGGTAAACCTCTGCACCCATTCTCATGCTTTCCCTGAAATTCTTTCCAAAAGGCGCAATCATAAATTCTTGGAATGCAATCTTGTTTGCAGCGTGTTTGCCTCCATTAATTACATTCAAAAAAGGAATTGGCAGCAGTATATCTGATTTTTTTCCATTGCCCAAAATAGAATAAAGCGGTTTGTTCTCTAATTTTGCCAACAGGTTTGCGCATCCTAAACTTACACTTAATATTGCATTTGCGCCTAACTTTGATTTGTTTGCAGTTCCGTCTAAATCCAACATTGCTTGGTCAATAAGTTTAGGATTCCTTAAATCCATGCCTTTTATTTTTTTTGCGATTAAGGTGTTTACATTATGGACTGCGTTAAGAACTCCTTTACTCTGATATCTTTTTTTATCGCCGTCTCTCATTTCAAGAGCCTCATGAATACCAGTAGATGCGCCGCTTGGAACTCTGCCAAACCCCATTCCAGAAGAAGTGTAAACCTCTGCCTCGACAGTAGGATTGCCTCTTGAATCTAAAATCTCTCGTGCATGAATCTTTGTAATTTTAAATGAATTTGTTTTTGTAATTTTAAAGCTTGGCATGTTGCACCTCTTTTGATAAATACTTATATTTTCTCATAGTTTTTCTCATAGTTTAAAGGAGATTGCTAATAATAATCGTTTCTAAATGTTTAGATTTATATATTTTTATATCTGTCATTTTGTAATTATATCAAATCACTTTAATAATTGGAACATTAGTGACTAGCAGAAAGTGATTTGATTATTAGGAAATATAGTAAGTGACCTAAATTTTTATACAAATCGTGTCACTTACTATATTTATCGGACATAACTATTTGTATATTTCAGATTAAATGTAAAATTAGTTATTAAGTCACATTTAATTTGAAACAACAGAATTCCACCCATCTGGAGTTTATGGTCGAGTGGGATTCTGTGTGCTCAAGAACCACCGCTTGATTGGTGTAATTCTGAGCATCAAGAA
>JAGVYH010000020.1:6311-30627 GCA_018303325.1 Candidatus Woesearchaeota archaeon | reverse complement strand
AGAATATGATGAAAGATTTGATTGTTTGGATGCTTTTGTAAAGTTTTATAATGAAGAAAGAATACATCAAGGAATAAATTATCAAAAACCTATAGATAGGTACAAGTGTGCCATTAATGCGTCTTAGCACACTAACACTAAATTTATAAAAAAGACAAGATTCCTTATTTATTATAAATAAAGAATCAAGTGATTAACAATAAAGGAACAAAATGAAACAAACAATTGCTTATATTACTACTTTATTCTTACTTAATAGCTGCGGGGGTAGTTCAACAGCTGTAAAAAAAGAAGCTGCACCAGAAGAATCTTTAAAAGAATCATCGCAACCTTCACTTTATTCATCCCATACAATAGAAGATGAGGTTGAAGAGATTAATCCACCTAAAAAGGATAGTGCTCTTGAAGATAAAGCCAAATCGAAAATAAAGGTAGAAATTTACTTTGATCCTAATTGTTCTCATTGTCATGAGTATTTTAATTGGCTTGAGTCAAGCGGATTGAGTAAAAAATACGCACAAGATGTTGAGTTTAAAAAAGTCTGTGTTGAAATGTTGGGATTAGGAAAAGATGGAAGATGTAGAGAACAATATGGACAAGACGGCGCAGATAATTTTCTTGTTCTATTTAGTCTTTGTAGAGCTAGTGGCGACGAATATCGTTGTGGGGTTCCAAGAGTGTTTCTCAATGGAAAATACATCAAAGACAGGGGAAATATTGAAAGATATATAAAAGTGGAACAGATTTTACTTAAAAGTCAATGAAAAAAACTTCTAACTAAGTTTTATTAGTCTTGGACTACAATTAAAAGTGATTTAACTCTCACTTTTTGCTGTAAAAATAGTGTTTATATCATATTTTATCCTTTTTCATACTACAATCTGTGTAAATTTAATATAAAACATCTATATGAATAAAGCCGACGGAAGTAGATAAAATAAAGAATTGATTATAATATAATCAATTAATGATGTCTAGATAAGTTATTCGTCATAATTTATTAATGAATTATGCGTATCACAGAAAGTGAGTAAGATAACTTCTCGACAGATTACACCTAAAAGATTTAATCATATCTTAAAATTATATAATTTAATAAGCTTAAAAGATTTAATCAAAGATTAGAGATATTTACTCAAAATAAATTATAAGATTTAATCATTTCTTGAATGTTTTTAGTTTATTGTGTATTAGATTAATCTATATCTTTGAGTATATAAATCTTTAAATATTATACACACTAATGTGTATAAAAGTAGAAAAATAGTAACTAAATTAATTAAAATAGTTAGATTAAATAGTAGGGACTAAAATGCTCTCAAAAGAAGATATTATCAGCATAAACAAAGAGTTTGACAAAGGCATTGTCGTCAACAATAGCAGCATGGAATTTGCAATTTCACATATAGAGCATTCGAAGAATTGGCTAAGCCAATGTGCATATTTAACTAGAGCGATTTTAATAGACCACATATTTGAGGAAGGAAATAAAAGAACTGCCGCCGCAGTTATCTTAACTTATTTTGAAATACATAAAATAGCTTATGATCCTTACAAAGTTGACAAGATTATCGTCGAGATTATTACAAAAAATATAAATGATATCAATAAAATAAAAAGGATGATGAAAGATGCAATCAGATAAAAATAACAAAAAATTTGTAGAAAAAGCAAGGGAAATTATAAGAAAAAACCCTGAAATATTTGATGCTTTGGTTGAGTTTGAGAACACAAAGAAACTACCTAGATTAAGCTATAAGAAAAGAGTTAATTTTACACTTGATTCATACATTTTCAAAGAATTTAATAGACATTGCTCTGAACAGGGCATGAAAATGTCCACAAAGGTAGAAACTCTCATTCTAAATGAGTTAAAGAAAACGAAGTAGATTTAATAAGTTAAAGAAACTAAACTTGATTTAATAAATTAAGGAAAGTAAAGTAGATATGCTTTTTAGTAAAAGAGTGCTTCATCAAAAAATTCAACAAAATAACTTTTCTATGCAAAAAATAACAACAATGGTGGCGACGAGGCAGGGGAACCCCTTTGGGATGCCGAGTAGGGCAAAATCCAATAGGATTTTGACCGTCGCCTGCCATTGTTGTTGTTATTTTTTGCTCATACAATTACTAAAAAAATATAAACAATTTTTGGATGAAGCTTAAAGAGGTTTATACACCCCACATCCCCAATAGAAACATTTATATAGTAGTTGTCATCTAGTTGTAGTTAATTTGATAGGATTATCACATAGTACTAAACAGCTATAACTGTTAAATTCAAGCGTTAAAGATGATTAAAACTAATTAAAGGTGGTTAAACATGTTTGTAACTGAAAAAAAAGTCAAGAATGGGTTCATTGCAGTTAAAAAGGATATGAATGACTTAAAACAAGGGATGAGTGATTGGACTGTTTCTATGCAGAATACCATGCTTGAATTTGAGCAAAGATTAAGCCAATTAGAGCAAAGAATGGCAAGGATTGATGGTAAGATAAATGAGAGAAAGAGATGATTTTTCTTAGTTAAGTCTTAATAGTTTTAAGTTTAACTGAATTACTGATTGGAGCTTTAACATAAAAATAACTGCTCTCCACGAAGTTTTGGCATGTCCAACCCGTTCACTAAGGATATTAATTTTAGCGATTATTATAATTATTATCTACTAATTAATATATTATGCTGATAAACAAAATATGTTGTTTGATAAAACACAAGAAATAATAAAAAATAAACTAAAAATTAACTAACCTTCTTCATGAACTTTGTTGGACATGCCAGGAACTGCTAAAAATTACAAGAACTGAAAGAATTATAAAAATTACCAATAAGAAACAACCAACAAAAAACTACTATTTTCCCATACTACTTCCTTCTCGTCGGAATTATCTCAGAACACATCCATAAACTACCTAATTTCATTGACTTTTGATATCTTTGGGTTGTTTAAGGGGGCTTCCACAACAAGCATAGAATAAACTGAATTTTGATATTTCGTCGGGATTATCTACTAATTTAGTGGATGATGGGCGAATCCCTCTTCTCAGTCGGTAAGTTACCAGAATTTGATGGTTTTGTGGTGTTATGGCTATTCGGAATCTTCTCGAATATTTTAAAAACTAAAAGTTTTAAGCGTTTTCATGGAAAAATAAGACATATGAATATATTCTTAATATAAAATTAGTTCAGATTTAAGCTAATTCAGTTTGCCATAAAGATTTAAGTATTGATTGAATGTTTTTGGTGGTGGATAAATCAGAAATAAATTATTTTACCACTATACAGAAACAAAACATTTAAATACTAATTCTGTTGAATGCAGTTAACAATGGCAAAAAAAACAGTAGGAATCCTAACACAAAAAGGTATAAAGGAAGTTGAGGTTGAAGTAGATGGCAAACCAAAAATGGTTGTTGGGTTAGCACATAAAATAAAAGTTAATTTTAATTGTAGAAAAGAAAGAATTGCTATTCTCAAAGCATTAAAGTTAAGAGGATTTGAAACATATGCCTTAACAAACTGCCCATGGCCAAATGACGCATATCTGTATTTAGATGGCCTCTATGCGCCGCAGGAAGAGTTTGCAGACAGTAATGGTTCGTTAATACCACAAGATCAGGTTTTTGCAGGAGGCAATTATGTTTTTGGCGAGGATTTTATATTAGTATCAACTGCTGTGAAGGAAGACCTTGAAAAACTGCTTAAAGATCATAAACAATATAGAACATTCTTTAAACCTGAAAAAAGAAGAATAATGTATGTTGATCCATATAATGCTACAATTTATAATGAAAGAGGAGATGCAAATAATTTAAATCATATTGATTTGACAATAGGTTATGTGCATGGAAGAAAACTGCTGTGTATAAATTCTAATCATTACGCGCAGGTTGAAAGTCAGATTAGAACATTACAAAGAGAACATGGTGTTGAAGTATTATTAACATTTGATGAAGTACCTAACGGATTTCATTATTATCCAAATAATTTTTATGTTGTAAGAGATTATTTGCCTGATAAGGAAAACAAATGCAAAAATAAAAAAACAAAAAATGAAAGTCCACTGGTTATTGCGAATAAATATAATCAATTTTACAGAAGATTAACTGAGCATGGTGTTCAGGTAATAGTACCAAATCTTACAATAATTAAAACCGCTATTGGTTTCGGATCAATAAAATGCGCAACAAACCAAGTTGACGACGTCAAATTATTGGATATGTTTGGATTGAAATATGAACAATGGCCTAATCATGAAAAAATGTTTAAAAAGCATAACTGACTAAACAAAAAAAGCAGATTTCGAGGATAAATAAATGCCAAAAATCAAAGCAGGAAACACTGGAATTGAAGTGAATATCAGAAAGGAAGAGTTAGATAAACCGAGAGATTATAATCAAATGCTTTCAAAAAGATCTGAGATTCTTGCTTCATCTGGATTGGAGATTGGAGACAAGTTGGCTGCATCTACGCTGGATTTAGTTTCTTTAGGAAAAATAATTTATCTTGCTCTTGACCCATTCAACATAAATATATGGGAAAGTGCTCTCGCATTAACACAAGAACCATTTCCTACATTACAGGCGGTAGTTAACGGGAGGGTTAATTCATGCAGAAAAGAGCTTTCTGATATTATCAGCGCAGAATTATCATTATTGAAAATCCAGCGCAATTCAGTTGATGTTACAAATTATAAAATATTGGCAGAGCAATTTGACAAGCTGTTTTTGATGCTCAACAAAGACAGATATTCTCCTGCAGGTGGGCTGATAAAAGATTTGGCTGGCTCCAATATTTTTAAAGACAGAGAGCTTGCGCAGTTTGTTTTGTCTTATCTCGATGAGGCTGCACAAATTAGAGGAGAAACCAGAAAAAAGAAAGGAAAAAAAACACAGGGATTTAGAAAGGGCTGTTTAGACAAAGAAGTAAATTATTATGTTGCTTGTATTAACGGAAGAGAAGATATTGCCTGCCTTGCAGTCAGAAGAAAAAGAGATGAAAGAATTGCTGAAAAATTTGCATTCAGAATCTCAATTGCTGACCAGGTTCTTTATGATTTTGTTCTCGACAAAAGACAATTTGACAAAAGAGCGGAATTTTCAGAAAAAAATAGTAATAATCAAGATTCAGAAAAAAGAAGAATTGCGAGAAGATGGATGCATTATGCAAAGATAGCAAGAACAACACCACATGAAAAAGGACTGCAGGAGCTTTACAAAACAGTAATTATAGACGATATTTTCGGCAATAAGATTATTGTCAGAAGAAAAGAGGATATACCAGAGATATTAAGGGCAATTGTGCCATTGAGGGTCGGAAATGTTTTACAGATTGAGAACTACAGGCACACAGTTGATAAGTCATATATGGAAAGCTATATCAGAGGATATGTAGTGCAGGAGATAGATAATCATTATCTTCAGGACAGATTAAGCTCATTGCTTCAGATTAAATTAAGGCCATATCCAGACGTTAAAAGAGATACATTCGGCAAGGATATATTTGAAATTGCAATTCAGGACCAAAAAAGCTTTTTGTATGACCTTGTTGACTCTGAGGTTGGCCATATGAGATATGAAACTGAAAGAAAGGCAGCAGTGATGGAAATGCCAGCTTATCTGCAGCAGAGATTTGCCCTTTACTATCGTTATATTATGAAATTATTTGAAACAGTTGAAGTAAAACCATTGTTGGAATTGAGAAGATAGTATACATTTTTTTACTAATAAAAGGATTAAATATCCCAAAACAATGAAAGTTGAGAGATTCAACCTCATTAATTCTTGTCGACATCATCTTTTTCTATGTTTTCTCTGCTCAGAAATACTTCTTTCTTTAATTCATTGATTATATTAAAAAATACTGGTTTTTCAACGCTGAACTTCATCTCCGTCTCGTCGAGAAAGCACTGCAGCCGCGACATGTTTTCAAAGACCATCTCAACCAAAAAATCATGGCCATAATTTATTCGGTATAATGAATTCATATTTGGGTGTGCGGAGAGGTAATTCTCCAGCTGCTCCCTTTTTTCTTTTTCAACTTTCAATGCAATCAATGATGTTGTAGTGTATCCAAGTTTGCTGAAATCTATTAATGCTACATGTTTTTTTACTAAACCGCTTGTCTCATGAACTTTTATTCTTCCGTATATTGTCGTAGCTGGCATTCCTGTTGATTTTGAAATTTCGGTCACTTTTTGCCGTGCATTAGTTCTAAGATGCGATAATAAATTAACATCTTTGTTTGTAATCATTTCTGCCTCTTTATGGTATTTTATGTTTTATTTTTGTTTGTTTAGTTCCTGGGCGCAGCCACACGTTCACTAAGATAAATTAATAAGACGTTAGTCGTAGGTCGTTTGTCGTCAGCTGTTTTTTACGTTTTTCCGTTTATGACAAACGACTTACGACGAACAGTTATTCTTATTCATAATCTTATTCATGTAACGGTGGACTGCGTCCATACAAACGGGTTGTGAGCGGTCAATAAAATATTAATTTACTAAACAGATAAGTTTAGGTTTATAAGTTAGTTTAAAAAATTTTAAAAATTACATCCTTTTCTTAATCTCATGGCCGCCAAACGAGTTTCTCATTGCAGAAATTGCTCTGCCTACATACGAATTATCACCTGCTCTTGACCTGTATCTTTCAAGCAATGCAACAGTACAGCAAGGCATTGGCACTTTCAATTCCATCGCTGTGTTTAGCGCCTGCTCTCCTGATTCTCCTCCGCCGATTGAAGATGTTAATTGCTCCAAACCAGGATAAAGCTTAAATGCATTTGCCATTTCTTCCATAAGCCTCGACTGGATAATTGAACCGTTGTTCCACGCGTCGCACAAGCCGACCAAATCTGGATTTTGCTGCTTGAATAATTTTTCAAGACCTTCTTTCATCAATGCAGCTCCTTCACACATTGCCTGCTCCATTCCATATTCAATAAAATTGTGGACCATCTTTGCAAAATGTCCTGCACCGCTTGGACCAACATACATCATTCCCTTGCCGCTTGAAGCTGTTACTAATAAAGGCTCTGCTCTTTCATAAACCTCTTTTTTGCCGCCAATAGTTAAGCATGTTCCATGTCTTGCTCCGACAGTGCCACCTGAAGTTCCAATGTCAAGATATTCTATTCCTTCGTCTTTCATCTCTCTTGCACGCCGTATAGAATCTTTAAAATTAGAATTTCCGCCTTCAATTATTAAATCACCGACGCTGATATATTGAATTAATTGTGACAACACTATATCCACTGTTTTTCCCGCAGGTATCATCAGCCATACTGTTCTAGGCATTCGAAGATTATTTGCAACTGCTTCGATTGAATCTGCGCCTTTGAGCAATCCGCTTGCAACGTCTTCTTTTCTTTTATCCATTAATATTTTCACTAAATCAGACGCTTTGTCATAAGCAACAACCTTAATATTGTGGTCAAGAAAGTTCTCAACCATGTTTGAACCCATTCTGCCCAACCCAATATATCCTATTTCCATTTTAATCACCTTAATCGCCTGTCGCTGTATACTTATTATTTTTTTAGTTTATTCATATTAAAACGACGAGGATAACTGCGCAAGTCTGATGCTATTACATCAGCTCGAAGCAATGATGCAGTGGCTTTCCCATAGCAACAGCTAACTGTTCTAATGGCGTATCAATTGTTATATCTTCGAGAGACAAGCTTTGTTTCGCTTCTCTTAATGTAACACCAATTTCACTAAATTTTGCTTTAATATAATTATCATTCAGAATTTTATCTGTAAGTTTCCCTTGATCGTGTTCTGTCATGGTTAACGGAACAACTACAAATCTTTGCTCGTTATACACATCCCACAGCTTTATTCCAAGAGAATCTTCTCTGTTTATCCAAAGGGGATTTATTTCAAATATAGCCGCGCCTTTAAAAGGCAGGTAAGTTACAAGCATTATTGGCCCAGATTCCTCCTGAAGATGTTTGTGAGATTCATTATTTCCGTCGTAATTGTTTGAAAAGTCCAATGTTTGGAGAGGAAATGCGCCAAAATTATATAATGTCATATTGCACCCAGATGGGATTATTACTTTTCCGCCTTTATTCGCCACAAATAAATTAACATTATCATCTCCTTCACAGTCAACAACCATTGCTCCTGCAGATTTAAATTCATAAATCTCCATTATTGGAGACTCGTGGTTTTGCTGATAATGCCCCATAGACGAGCCAAAGACAATAACATCTTCATCTTTTTCAGAATCATGTGCAGGAAGATTAGGGATTATAGTTATATTCGGCAATTTTGCTTCCCTTGATTTAGGGTTATGCGCTGCTCCTGTATAAACCAACTCACCTTCCTGTAAATCAAAACGAAGTTTTTCATATGCCCCTTTGCATAATTTTCGAAATGAGCAGTCAAATAATCTGTCATGAACTTTGTACCCTAAACTTTCCAGCATTAACTGGTGCATTCCTTCCATTTTAATCATCCTCGTCAATTATTTTTTTATTTCTTTTTTAGTTTTTTCAGTTCCTGGCATGTCCAACCAGTTCACTATGATAAATTAGTAAGACGTATGACGTTAAACATACGCTTGATGTTAAATGTTAAACTTAGTTGTACAAAACGTTAAACGACGTCAAACGTCTTACGTCTAACGTCAAACAATTAATTCATGAGACGGTGGACTGCGTCCCACAAACGGGTTAAAAATCCAATAATGTGTTGAGAGTGGAAAAAAGGATTTTTTCCAATGTTTAAACTATTCTTATTTTGTGCTGACTGGCAGCTGCGCATACGCTCTTGTCTGCGCTGCATCTGCGCCTGCATAAAGCAAAGGAACACAGTGAAGGGTAAACACTGACTGGCCTAAATTATCATTCCTCTGCATTAAATTCAGTTTTAAAGTCTCCATGTTGACCACAGTCTCTAAAAGCAATATGTCTTTTGCAAAAAATGCTCTGTGCGCTTCGCTGTTGCTTCCTGAAGGGTCAACAGTAAAAGAATCAATACCGACGACATTTAAGAAAGGCGCATTGGCAGCAACATACTCAGCTGCTTCAGGAGTGAAATAGGGGAATTTCTGCTCCAATCTTCTTTTATCATTGCTGTCGACATGGAATAAATGTCCTCTGTCTGTTGATGTAATCATCTCGCAAAAACCTGTGCAGAATAAAAGCGCGCTGACACCGAACTCTTTCATTTTTTCAAAATCTAACAATTCATTAAGATAATCTTTTTTTATTTCTTTGTACTTTTTTGCAAGAATGTCTAATTTTGTAAGATCAACCATCAGCGCAGTGTTTACAAATTTTTCAATGCAATACTGATCAATTGTTTTTCCGTCTGCCAATTTATGCGCAGGTGCAT
Organism: Candidatus Woesearchaeota archaeon; assembly: GCA_018303325.1. Classification (GTDB taxonomy): domain Archaea; phylum Nanobdellota; class Nanobdellia; order Woesearchaeales; family DSVV01; genus JACQSP01. The sequence goes on along the minus strand of JAGVYH010000020.1, from coordinate 21,281 downwards.
CAATATGTGTTCCATGATGATTTCTTGCCTTTAGGTTCACAAATCCAGATTTATATTTCTGTTTAATGCCGTATCCTGCAAGTGAATCCCTTTCACTTTGTACTGTTCTTGCTTTTTCTATTTCCATACTAACCTCTGGGTCAGAAGGATATTTTAGCATTCCTGAGTGAAATGCATATGTTAAATCAATTATGTTTGTGTTCATTTGGTTTGTGTTCATTTGTATGCGCCTCCATTGTTTTTACTAATTGGTATACACCATCATTGTTTTTGTTCATTTATATACTCCACCATCAATATGCTGTTCAACAGGAAATTTTTTATACATCCTGTAAATAGCATCAAGTATTGCTATAGAATTTGAGATTCCTGTTCTTGGTTTTCTTTTTTCAGCTATGCATTCGTAGAGCTCATTAAGTATATTGACATATTCAATTGTATTGTATTTATGGTGCCCATCCCATGTGGTGCCTGTTGAATCAGAAACAGTTCCTTTTTTATAGTCAACAACAACTGTTGTTTCATTTCCGTCTTTCTCAAAAACAAATTCTAGGTTTTTAGTCTCTTCTGTTTTTTGCTGTCTGTAATGGTCTATAAATTTTCCAAGCGATAAAGTAACCCCTGCATTTTCTCTGAAAAAAGCGCCTGATGCATACAGCTTTATATGAGCAGAGGTTTCAACATCATACCCAGGAAACATGCCATAAGCTGCGCTGGTTATATCGCCGAATGTTCCGCCAATACCTGTTATTAAACTTAAAATATGTACACCCGTGTCAAGCACCAATCCGGTCTGATTTTCTCTGCAGAGCAGTTTTTTTGTTCTGTCTTTTTCAGGATTGTCTTTTTCTTCGAGAGAACCATTAACTCGTGTTATTTGGCCATATTTAGCTACCATCTCTTCAATATTGTCAAAGAAAATTTTTGAGGGAACTTTGTAGGAATAATGCTCTGCATCTATAACTATTGTACCGTTTTTTCCTCTCATTTCATTAAGCTCGACTAATCGGTCTAATTTTCTCCTGTCTGCTTTTCCGTATGAATCTGTAACAACAACCAATGGTTTTTCACATAAAACATGCTTACCTAATCTCAATGCATCTTCTACATAATTTAGATGCATGGCATTTGGCGTGAATACTGCTACAGCATCGACTTCATCATAAGCATGCAATGGCAAGTCGCTTCCTCTTCTATTCATCTGCACATATTTTACTGCATTATTCGCAGCACCATTCATCACACCATTATTCAATCTGTCAAGCAAAGTGAGAATGTTTCTTGCTTCTTGTGTTGTATTTTTTACACGCCATTCTTTATCAGTTCCGATTGTTTCTTTAAGCTCTTTGGATTTTTCTATGACTTCTTCAAGAATTCTTTTTTCTGCTCCTTGCAGTGATGTTTCTGCACCTGCAATCCATGAAAGAGCAAACCTGCCTTTTGTCTCAGGAGCGTTAAACAATGCCTCCAGCAATTGGTACTGCATCCATTCTGAAGTATATGCAATTCCGCCAATGTTTATTGTCATCTTGAACACCATCCTTAAATAAGTTATACATAGCTCACGCTAAGTTGAATTATTAGTTGATTAGACAAAATATTCTAATTTTCTAATTTTATAGCCTAATTTGTGATGACCAACAAATTGATAATTTTTATTGGTATCGTCGTAATCATTGCGATAAAGTTAGTAAGGATTACCAAACATATAATAATTTTGACTATGAAAGATATAGGAATATATCATACTAGTATTTTTGTTTATAAAATATTGTACAAGATAATACACTATTTTTGGTAAAAAACACTATTATTATCGTAAAATTTATATATTCTAAGTAATAATCATTTTAAAGAAAGTTAGAGGTTTGACATGAAGGTCACAGTATTCGCTTTTCCAAATAAGATGTGCATAAGACGCCAAACGTCAGACATCTAACGTCAAACGGTGATTTATATGAAACGAAAAGTTATCAAACAGGGAAACAATACACTCACATTAACCCTGCCAAGAAAATGGACTGACAAGCTGAATATAAAGGCAGGCGAAGAACTTGAGGTTGTTGAGAAGGATAAATCTTTGGTTATTGGCGGGCATAAAGATACAAGAGAGCAGAAGATAAGCGCAGATGTTTCCAGTCTTGACAGAAGCACAATAATGACACTTTTGCAGGGATTTTACCGCTATGGTTATGATTATGTTGAGATTTCAACAAAAAACCCAATTGTTCCGCATTACAGAACTGACAAAAAAGTTACTGTGTCTTCAGTAATTTATGATACTACCAACAGAATTATTGGAGCGGAAGTTATAAGCGCCTCACAAAACAGATATGTTATAAAAAGGCTTACTGAAGAATCAATAGAGGATTTCCCGACTGCACTAAGAAGAATATTCTTGCTTTTGAACGAAATGTTTGAAACCTTTGTCAGTGCTCTGGAAGTAGGCAACAAAACAAGCAATAAGCTATCAAGCAACAAAGCAACAAGCGATAATGAATTAAGCAATAAAGAATTCCTTGAATCAATAGAATTCCAGCACACAAACATAAAGAAATTCATTAATTTTTGTTTAAGGCTGCTGAATAAATATGGATATGATGATACAAGAAAGACCTGCTTTTATTTTCATATAATCTCACTGCTTAGCAAGACAGAAGATATTGTAAAAAATAATTCAAGGTATATCCTGAAACATAACTTAAAATTAAAAGAGCCGCATTTTTTTGAATTATTGAAATATATACAGACTTCGTCAAGAATGTATTATGAATTATTTTACAGTTATGATTTGAATAAAATAAGCCAGCTTAACAAGCACAGAGACATGTTCAGAAGCAAGCTATTCTCAGCAGAAAAAAAACTTTCAAAAGAGGAAAGTATTATTATAGGCGGACTTTCACAGATAATTGAACTTATTTTAGATATGAGCGAGACGAGAATGGCGATGGATGGGTAGAGATATAGGTTAGTGCCTGATTTAAATTTAAGAATCATTTAATCTATTATCAAGCATTTATTATATTCTCAAGTTAAGATATTAAGTATCCACCTTGCCCATAAACCCTATTCCCTAATTTTCTACATTTTATGCTCCAATACTCATCATTTTTAATAGTAAATGATCTTTGGCTAAATGTTGGTTCTTTTGTAATTACTCCCTTCAACAATCTAATTTTTGCAGCATCATGACCATAACGATATGCCCATCTCTTTGCAAGATTTTCATCTTCTTCTGCGCTTGTTTCTTCTGCTTCTCTAAGTTGTTTTTCCCTAGCTTCGTCAAGCTTCTTTGCTTTATATTCAACAAGTTGCATTGTTTTACCTGTGTTAAGGCACTCCATCTTTGCCAAAATTGAAAAGTCAATTATAGTTGGGTAATCAATAAGTACAAGCATATTTGTAAATTCAGATGCAATCTTACAATTTTTTAGAAAATAAACATATACAAATTTTGCTGTTAAGTCTGCAATTGCTTTTAAATAATCAACTTGTTTATTTTTGAAATGATAATCAACATTGTAATAATGATCAATTAATTCTCGCAGATTCCCCCACTTTTCAAATCCTATAAAGGGATTATCTCTGAAATCTCTTTCTTTTTCATTAAAACCTCCCTTTGCCTTGAGTTTCTCAGGTCTAACGTACATAAACATCCTACTGTAAGAACCAAAGAAAGAATCAAACAGCAGACCAACAAATGCCTCTGCAGATTCTATAGCAAGCATCCATGGAAAAAAAGTAAATTTACTCGCCCACTTATCAACATCCAACCGCATCATTCCATCTAGTGTCTCCTCAGCTGATATCCAATAATTTATATAAGCATTTCGAACAATCATCCTTCCTTCGTTAATCTCGTCAGCAAACCATTTTGCCAAAAAGAAATCCCTGTAAGTATCGTGGACAAAACCATGCTTACCATCTGTATATGTATATACCAAGGGCGAAGCGATTAAATTAGTTGAATCTGCATTATTAGTTTGCTCAAGTTTCTCATCGAGTGTTTGTGCCATATGCTTTATCCACAAATATTAAAAATATTTTTCTATATTCTCTCCAATTTCTCTCAGCCAGCCAAGATATTGTTTTCTTTCTTCTTTACATATTTCAACAGGTAACATTAAATCTTCATACTTCAAACACAACGTTTCATATTCTGCTGCTGTGACATTTCTTCTTAAAACATCATCTGCCTCTTGGCTGCCATTAATTCTAATATCTATTATAGCATAAAGCATATCTTTTCTAAAATCTCTTCGCAAAAGCAGGGTTTCCTCTAATAAAGGTAATGCAGGCTCTCCAATTCGAATTAATGCTCTTAGAAAAGGAGAAATGTTTTCTTCGTAATCAGGTATTGCAATGTATTTAGTTTGAGAAACCAACGCGTCTATCAGTGGTTTTACAGCACGAGAATCTTCAAATTTCCCCAAAACATAAGCAGCATAGTCATAATTTGGTTTACCTGATTTAAGGAAATCAATCCAAAGCTGAACAGTGCTATCATTCTTTTCCAGATATTTAAGCAGATTATAATAAAAAGTGGAATAATTTAATCTAATATCTGGGCGATTGGATAAATAATCAATTATGATTGCATTCTCCTCTGTACCAAATAAGAGATTAGAATAAGAAAAAGTGTGCTGCTCAAGGCACCAGTTTATAAGATTCTGTTTCTTTTCTTTGGGAAGAGCATGGAAAATATAATTTTGTGCTTCCTCTGAAAAAAGTGCAGTTCTAAATCCAAAATCTTCTTTAAAATGATGCCCATAAAAAAAGAAAGAACAATTTTCTGAAGAATATTTTATCCATTTTTTCATTTCTTGCGGCAGTTTTTCTGTCGGAAAATTAGATGCTTTTGCAACTTCAAAGGCAAATTCAATCTCCTGAATTGACCAAGGATCATAAAAGCCATCATTCATTTTCACATAATGCTCCATTAATCTGGGATAAACCCTGCTACATACATCAAGTATATCTGCTAAATTATCTTCATTCAGCATATCAACCATGAATATAATTGCTTTTTTTACAGCTCCTTTAACACAAGGATATCCATAACTAGTGAAGTCGCACCATTGTTTTACGTAGTCCTGTTTAATTGAGAATCTTCCAGAGTTTATCTCGTCAGCAAAGTATTTTGCCAGAAAGAAATCCCTGTAAGTATCGTGAACGAAATCAAATACTTTAACATCCTTGTCGTCGACTCTTTTTGATTCCTTTACATAAATCAACGGGCTTGTTTCAAGTTTTTCGTCGAGTGTTTGTCCTGCTACCATTTTATTAGTAAATAAATAATTCTTATCTGCTTAGTTCCTTAACTATTGGGTTTAACCCGCGAGGCCTTAGCGCGCTGTGTAATGAACGTATCTTCGAATAGTCAGTTGACTCATCATCAAGCGTTGAAATTAATTCTTGACGCAATCCAGCTATGTTTTTGTGTTCACACCAGTTTGAATCCAATGAATCATACCCTTTTCTCATCCAAGATTCATAGTGTGCCATAGTTGTCCATCCTGTTGCAGATATTGATGGGGTTAAGACAAAATAAGCATGCTCTTGGGTAATCTTGTACTCGCTGATTATTTCATTTGCTCTGTCAGTATTTATTACTTGAAGCATTGGATAAATAATAGTGGCATAGCATTCAAAAGGGCCGTCTGGTCCGCAATTGCCAAATAAATTATACTGATGTCCAAAAAGATATTCTTTCAGTAAACTTAAAGAAGATTCTGATTTTGTCCAAGCTAATGCAGAAAATAATCTTTTTTCTATACACTCGTGTCTTTTATGTAAAAGTGACTTAATCATTTCTGTAAGTTCAGTATGTTTTTCCGTCGATATCTTAGACTCGCCGGCAAATCTGCACAGAAAAACCATTTCTTCCAAAAAAGGGTTGTAATTTCTATGTCTTAAATGATGATTAACACCAAAAAAGCACAGATAATCTTCAGACCAGTGTGTATTTATATAATGCTTAACTGAGGTTAAGCCGACATCAATCAACTCTTCTGCTTTTTCTGGCAAAAGCATCTCCCCCATCCACATAATAATACTTTTCCAGTTCCTCAAAAAACTTTTCCACTGGACGTTTTCATCTAATTTCCATAGTGCCTTATCTTCATCATAACTCCAATGATTAGTGTATGCTTCTTCAACAGATATTTTTTCGGAATTGAGATTATCAGCAAAGTATTTCGCCAAAAAGAAATCGCGGTAAGTGTCGTGGACGAAACCTTGCATGAAACCCTGCGCGCCATTTGGAAGTGTAAATAGCAAAGGCGAAGCAGCTGAATTTAATGAGTCTAAATTAATTGAATCTATCGAATCTAAACTTTTAGTTTGTGCAGTAGTTGTCATATTTTCACTTGGATAAACGCTGCAGGATTTCACCGGCGGTATTATTATCCCATTGTTTATATTCATGATTTAATCTATAAAGAATATAATCCTTAACTCGCTTATGTGCGTCTGCATAAATTTTTTCAAATATTTCTACGCCTGCAATGTCCTGAATTGCTGTGAAAGAATAAGTCAGATGTGAAATCTCATCAAATTTTACATCCTTATAATCTTGATTCAAAAATGGCATTTTAAAAAAAGTGACAAGTGAGTCAAGAGCAGCATCAATTTTCATAAATCCAAGCAATACTGCAGCATAAAGTCGATTTTGCTTGTTTGAATTTAAGTAATCAATCCATAATTGTATGGTTTCAGTATCTTTTTTGATATACTCAGCAATAAATTCGGATAAGTAGTCTATACTTTCAGAAGTAGTAGATAAAATATTAATTATTTCTTTTGTTTCATCTAAAGAAAAAGTGAACCCTTTATTGAAAACAAGATGATATTTGCAAGAAGTGCCGTAAGAGTCATGCCCAAGAACGCATATTTGTAATAATTCATCTTGAATTTGTTGAGGGAAAAAATCTACAATAACCCTTTGTGCCTTGCCTGTAAATCTAGAAAACTGAGTAAAAAAGGATTCATAATTTCTTTGTTTTACAGAATCTAAAAAGGATTGTTCAATTGTTTTGGTTTGAATATATAGATGATGATAATCTTTGAGAAAATCTGCTGGCGTGATATCTAAGGAAGGGCACATGCTTAATGCAAAACTACGCTCAGCATCATTGCCATTTGAAAGCATGTTAACTAAATATCCGCGAAAAGGATGCTTTAGCATAGGCAGGAGAAGTTCAAATATAGGAAACCATCTTTTGTTGTATCTTGGAAGACCACCAGTATAATTTTTACTATGCATCATAACATTTTCCTTTTGTTCTAAGGATGAAATATCTGAAGAAACAGTATCCCATTCCCCCGAATCAATACCATTTGATAAAACCTTCTCACCAAAACTAGATTTATACTCGCGTTTAGACCAATATTTTCTAAATGCTAAATTTACTGCTAATCTCCCTTCGTTTATCTCATCAGCAAAATACTTTGCTATAAAGAAATCGCGATAAGTATCGTGCACGAAACCAAATACCTTAACTTCCTTGCCGTCTACTTTCTTTGATTCTTTTACATAAATCAACGGGCTTGTTTCAAGTGTTTCTTCGAGTGTTTGTGGCATGATGTTTAACCTTATTTTTTATTATTTATTTTCATTATTTTTGTTATTTGCTTTTCTTTGTTTTTACACTACTCTTTCTTTATTTCTGCTAACTACTGTTTGTCCAAACCTTCCAGAAACTGCTCAAACTGTGTTTTTTCTCCTCTTAAAATCTTTTGATATGTTTCTTCATCTCTTCTTCCGCCTTCGAATATTGGGTTTAATCTTATATACGAATATTTATTAACCAAAATATTTCTGGTAAACCAGTCATTAAAGCTGCTTCCGTATACAAAGATGGCATCTGGCATATCATGAATTGCTAGCCCAACAAAGATTCTTCTGACATTTGACTCAACCTTGCCGATAACATCATACCCTTCACCAGAGGCTTTACTTTCATGGCATTTCTTGAAAAATTCAGGATCTTCAACACCCCAGCTGATAAAATCAAGGTCAGTTGTAATTGTCAGAGCTTCGTCTGCATTAATCTTTCCTTTATTCATAAAATAATCGCAAACTTCTGCTTTTATTTTTTTATCTGAAAATTCAGCAAAAGGACTCACATCAAGTTTTCCGGATATTCCTTCCCTGAGAATTAATTTAATGCCATACCTTTCGATAAGAACATTTTCCATTTCCATAATTACTTTCTGCGCTTTGTATGTGCAATAATAATCATTAATCTGGATAAATGTTTTTGAGCCACTTCCATTCGGCAGAAATTGTTCAATTGTGGAAATTTTTCTTAAATCATGGTCATCTCTGACAGCTTTTGCAAGAGAAGGCGTGAAATTATCCTCAATCATTTCTAAAATAAATTCAGATAAATTTTTCCATTTATCAAAACCACCAAGAAGCTCAAAAAACTTATCATAAAATTCCAGTAAACTAAGTTCGCCGCATCTGACTTTTCTGTGGAATTCTTTCGCGAGAAAAAAATCGCGGTAAGTATCGTGAAGAAATATATCTGCACCATTATTTCCTCTGTATAATAAAGGTGATTTTAATAATGATGATTCAAATTTTGCGTCGAGTGTTTGTGGCAAGATTCTATTCCTCATATTTAAAATATTTTGTGAGATATTGTTATGGCACGTGCATTATCCAATTCATTTAATGCTGCAAATGCTCTTAACTGTGCAAATCTCTCCTCATTTAGAGCAATATCTTCTAAAAAGGATATTATCGTTTCTTTAGCAGATGCAACACTGGCAAGTTCTGTTAAAACATCAAAATAATCAGGAATGTATCCTTCACCATCAATGTTTAAATTTGTAATATCTGAGCAAATTTTCTCAGTTACAACACTTACAACATTGCCATGTTTACGCTCTAAATATATTAAAATATCTAACGCTCTTCTTTTTAGGCGGTTTTTATTAATATAATTAAACCCTGTATTAAACAAAAAGTTCGTTCCAAAAGGTATACACATCTCTTCTGCAAAAGAATTTACTTCATCATTATCTAACATATCAGTATCCATTTGAACAAAACAATATCCTATTAATACAATTGAAGATAAAGTCAAATTAAATAACGTTTCATTGATTTTATCATACTTAGAACAAGAATTATATGCATCATCAATTAAATGAATCATTTGATTGAATGAGCCAGCATCTTTTGAAAGTTGAGAGTAAAACAACAAGAATGATTCTTTTTTTAATATATCTTCAATAAACTCTTTGCCATAAATTATGTCATTCTCAGAAGAAAATGTTCGCTCATCTAAATTTAGATAAGCGCATAACAATGCAGAGCTTTTTCCTTCTTGAGTGTATAAATCAGCAAAGTATTTTGCAAGAAAAAAATCCAAATAGGTATCATGAACAAAATGATAAGTTACTTCCTTATCCTTCTCATGTTGTTCATTTTCATTTTGTTTATTATCTTTTATATATTTGTAAACAAGCGGCGATTCAATCCTCGCATCAAGTGACGAAGATTGTATTGATGTAGTTTGGGTTGTGGTTTGCATTATCCGCACCTTCACTTATCTTGATACTTGATCACACTCATTTTGACACTTCGCTCTGATATTTCTCGCCCATCACAAGCTTGAATGCAAATTCAGCAAGCTGTCTTTTGTGCGCTGTGATTTCATCTCTAACTTTATCAGTACCCGCACTTGAATCTTTTCTTTTAATCTCTTTTCCAATAACAAAATCGGTTTGTATTTCATAAAGTTCTGTTCTTGTTAATGTTTTACCGCTGGTTATCGCAGTATGCAGGTTAGTGCCCTCTTTATAATATTTTAAGACTCGCTCAGCGTCGCTGAATATCATTGTTAGAACATGCAATGTTATGAAATTGCCTGTGATGCTTTCATCGTATTGTGAGATATAAGCTTTGAATTCTTCAAGCTTTTCCTTAGAAACTCTTTCGTTTACATATTCATCAATTGTTTTTGGTATTGATGATGAATCAATCTGCATAGTAAGATATCCTTTGTTTACAGGCGGATGCAAGTCAGCTCTTTCAAGCCTTGAGAACAAAACCACAAGACTGCCACTGGCAGATATGCTATGTACAGCTTCAATAACAATTGGGTCATAACTAGGATTAACTTTTTGATAATCATCTATCATAACCACAAATCTGCATTCTCTTGTTAAACATTCAGCGAGATGTTCTTTTTCAATCTGCGCTCTTAAAATGTGCTTGACATCTTCTGAGGATTGAGCATTTCTCGAGTCAATTTGTCTGTTCAATTCATCTGCTTCAATCAAAACAGGAACATAATTTGCATATTTTTCCCAAGTTTCTTTTTCTTCCTTACTTGCGCGTTCTGGTGGTCCATCAATAAGTTTCTTTGCAATCTCTGTCATTAAAATTGATTTTCCCTGACCTCCATGGCCGAAAATAATGACAGGCAAAGCTGAGTCAAGCGCTTCCTGCACATTAGTTTTGTATGTTTCATATTGGCTTGGTTTTTGTTGAAGTTCTTTAAACCCAATTAAAGGCGTTTCTACAACACCTGCACCAAGCATTCTTATTCTGTCGTCAAGTGAACGGCTTCTTATCTCTTCTATTTTCCTTCTTGTTTCTGCTTTTATTGGCTCAAGAAGCGCAAAATCATTTAGATATACAAAACTTTTTTTCTCTTTACCGCTTGCCCCTCTCTCACTTTCCAGTTTGAAAACATATTCTTTTCCTCTCGTCAGGGTTTTTGGCTCTCTTGAGATAAAAAAGTCTCCTGGTTTTCTAAAATGTCTGTAATACGCTGCGATAACATCAGTTAAACCACTATGCGCTACAATATCAATTGATTTTCCTTTACTTCTTTCATAAAGCTGTGTTCCTGGAAAAAAAAGGTCTAACATTGGCTTTACTCTTAAATAGAACATAAGCCTGTCTTCTGATGTTGGCAGTCCTTCCTCGTCGACAGCATGAAATGTTGAATCTCCTCTCTGTTTTGCCATTTTTGCTATGAGTCTAACCTCATTCTCAGAATGCCCTAAGATATCTCCAAAACCACTTGCAATAATCCTTTCAGCATCAAACTCTTTTCCTTTCTCAGGAAATAATTCCATTGGACCGTAAAATCCTGCTCTTGCAAGCATAGTCGGAACAATGTTATGAACTAATGCAATTGTTACTAAAGAAACATATGTTTCAGCAGCGATTACACCATTGTTAGTAATTAATTCATTAACTACCTTAACTGCAATTTCATCAAGTTGTGCTTCACTTTCAGGATAATATTTAAGCATTGCGCAGTGTATTGCTCTCGGCAAATCACTGCAGATAACTATCTGACCTTTATTTTTTGATTTCTTTGCGTCACTTTTTCCTTCATTACTGAGCATTGTTCCGGAATGTCCAGTAAGCCATTTTATCTTATCTTTATCATCTGCATCATGTCCAAATATAGTTAATAAATCTTTAATATGTTCATCTGAAACTTTTGTGTGGGCGCTACTAATAACCAGTAAATCTACACCAACTTCAAGTGTTGCAGCAGTTGTATCGCTTTGCAAAGAATCCCAATCTGCGCTTAAAAGAACTTGTTCCAGCGCATTTCTTGCATTCCTTATCATATAAAAGAATTTATTGGCAATATCATAAACCTGCGGCTCTCTTGAAGGTTTAGGAAATGTTTCATTAATAAAATTATGTAAATAACTGTGTGCTGCATCTGTATTCAGAACTAATTGTTTTGCCATTGACATCCCCCACTATATTGACTATGATTTAACATTAGAAACAGCATAAGGGTATATAAATATTCTTGTTTTAATTTCTGTATAGTGATGATTTGAATGTTTTTTATTTGTTTATTCTATCAATGAAAGGTTTTGATTTATTCTTACTAATTTGATTATTTATACAATTACTTTAAAAAACTCTTTAAATATATTCATGAGACGGTGGACTGCGTCCATACAAACGGGTTGTGAGCGGTCAATAAATAGTAAGAAGTATAACTGTATCTATAACTAAACTAAAACCTTTTTCAATTACATTTAAATATTCCACATTAATGCTAATTCACACCATGAAACGTTCAGACTTCGATTACAATCTACCGAAAGAATTAATTGCGCAGAAGCCAGCTGAAGTTAGGCATGATTCTCATCTTATGATTGTAAAGAAAGATGGAAAAGGCAGAAACATAATCGAGCACAAACATTTCTACGACATTATTGATTATTTGAAAGAAGGGGATGTTCTCGTCGTTAATAATACCAAAGTTCTGCCTTTTAAATTTCTTGGCAGAAAGGAAACTGGTGGAAAAGCTGAGATGATTTTAGGGAATAGAATTGTTGATGATGAAGATTATAAAGGTGAAATAAATTATAAAAAGGATTACAAAGAGAATTATAAAAAAGGAAAGAACAGGTACGAATGCAGAATAAAAACAACGAAGGCAAGAATTGGAACCAAACTTATTTTTGGTGATAACACAAAAAAAGAAGATAAAAAATACCAAAAAGAAAAACTTTCTCATGAAACGTGTTGGAGCATGTCGGGAGATAACAAGGAAAAGGAGATTAAATCATGTTTTCAATCTCATATTCGAATAAAAGCAACTATCGTCGACAAGATTGAGGATAAATATATTATTGAATTTGACAGGGATTACAGCGTCGAGGAATTATCCATGATTGGAGAAATACCTCTGCCGCCTTATATTAAAGATTATAAAGGCGATGTTTCAAAATATCAGACGGTTTATTCAAGATATTATGAAAGAAGAAATAATGAAAATGAAGATAGAAAGAATAACGTCGAGAAAACAGGCAGCATTGCTGCTCCAACAGCCGGATTGCATTTTACAGACGAGCTTTTGGATAAAATACGAAAGAAAGGCGTGAAAATTGCAGAAGTGTGTCTGCATGTAAGCTTTGGAACATTTATTCCCGTAAGATATGATGACATTATTAAGCACAAGATGGAGGCAGAATATTATATTGTCGATGAAAAGAGCGCAAACATTATTAACAGCAGAAAGTTTACTGACAAAAATGGAAAGTTTATTGACACAAATGGTATAGAAAAAACAGGCAGATTATTTGTTGTGGGAACAACAGCGCTGAAAACATTGGAGACAGCTGCTGATGATAACGGCAAAAGTGATGGAGACAGAAAAATTTGCGCAAAAAAAGGTTGGAGCAGTTTGTTTATTTATCCTGGTTATAAGTTCAAAGTCAAGGTTGACGGGTTTATCACAAACTTTCATCTGCCTAAATCAACACTGATAATGTTAGTTAGCGCATATTTCGGTAGGGAGAATATTCTTGACGCTTATAACATCGCGGTGAAAGAGAAATACAGATTCTTCAGTTTTGGGGATGCGATGATGCTGGTAAAGTGAACTGGTTTAAAAGATACCATTTATTTTATGATTTCTTGGTATATTTTGAACCAAATTAGTACGGTTTCCGTTATATACTAAAAGTGCAAAATAATCGAACGTTATTTTGCACTTTTGTATATCTCGGGAATCAGAGATTCCTGAGAAGTTAGAAAGCTTTGCTTTCCAATTTACAAAAGTGATTAATTTGTACGAAAATTAATCACTTTTAGTATATCGACCACCTCTATATAGGTTGCTAATATATCGACAACCTATATAAATAGACTAAATTTATGATTTTTTGATGATTTATGCTTTTTTCATTATTATTTATATTCATGAGACGGTGGCTGCGCCCTAATCAATTGTTACTAAAAAAAACCAAAAAATCTAAACATTTATATATTAATAATATTGAAAGTATTAAATTACATAAATAAGGGGAGTAAAAAGGGTTGGTACATATTACTAAGAATTATATTAAATTAAATTATCTTAAGTTTATTGCTATATTAATGTGCTGGCTAATTATATCTCTGCCTGTCTATGCAAGCAGCGCTTATGCGATTTCTATTGAAAATATTAAGGTTACTGGCGCAGACGGCAAGGAAGGTTATGTTAAAACAATGGATGACACGCTGAATATTGAGGCAACAATCAGCGAAGCCATTAAACCCACAGAAATCTTTGTTGATATCTCTTCTTTAGGTGTTGTTAACGATGTTTTTAACAGCTGCAATGAAAAGGTTTGCACTTATTCTCATGCTATTTCTTCAATTGATTCAAAGCAGCATTCACTGACTGTTAATGTGAATACTGAATCTGGGGATAGCGATTCAAATGACCAAAAATTCTGCGCAGATGGATTGGGGCCGAGTGTTAAAGTAACTGCAGCAGGACAAGACAAAGGCAAGCTTGTTGTGAAATTTACAGCGACTGATAAAGCGCCAAGTGGTTGTGCTGGACTCGGGATAACAGATGTTATGTTATTCTTGAATGGAGAGCAGTTTAAAGCAATGGATCCGCCTTTTTCAGGAGATAAATCAACAGAAGAATATACTTTTGTTATTGACAAATCTGAATTAAGCGAGGAGATACTTAATGGTCCAATAGATGCTTGTGTCGAGGCAACTGATGTCCTTGGCAATTCCGGCAAAGGATGCAAGACAACCACCTCAAAATTTGATTTTACTGCGCCTGATATTCTTGAAGAAACTATTGTTGTAACAGATGAAAATGATAATGTCCTGAAATATGTTGCAGGGGCAAAAGAAGATGATGTTGATGTTTTTACAAAGATAAATGTCAAGGTTAATATCAGCGAAGAGAATTTGAAGACGAGCGCAACTTCAAGCGCAACATACGCAGATTTCAGCGCATTGACGACAAAAAGCGAGAAAAAAACACAGTATGAAAAAAAAGCTCCTGATTCCTGCACCAAAGAAGACCAATTAAACAATATTTATGTTTGTGTCTGGAAAGGGATTGAATATAATGGAAAAATTGAAGTTCTTAATGTCAAATTTCATGCAGAAGATACAGCAGGAAATAAAGATGATGTTGAGGCAACACTGCCTGTTACTAAATATTCTGGAAATCCTGT